>JANWVE010000014.1 GCA_025057675.1 Bacteroidia bacterium | reverse complement strand
GTTCAATTTTTATGTTAAGTAGATTTTTCTCTATACGAAGTTATTTTCAAAAGCTGGGTTTTAATTTTTTGGGCGTGCCCTTGCCCACACTTCGCTTGCGCTTGTGTGGGCAAGGTCGGCGTGCTGCGGGCTACGCTTTCGCTTCGGTGCTTCGCTGCGCTTCGCACCGTGCTGACGCACGCCCTTCGCATGCCTCACGCAGCAGCGTTTCAACGTTTTACCTTGTTTTTATACACATCTTTGCTTTACCCTGTTTAAGATTGATTATCAAGTATTTACAAGGTTAAATTTTTTACCTTGTTTGAAATACTGTGATTTTACATTGTTTTGTATTGATTTTCAAGCATGTACAAGGTTAAACCTTGAATACATGGACTTCTTACAGCCGTTTAACCCTGAATACACAAATTTTACCTTATTTTGGATTCATTTTCAAAGATTTACAACGTTAAAATATATTTTAATCTTGTTTACTGTTTATTTTTAGGTACTTACAAGGTAAAGCTTTGAATAAATAGCTTCTGCCGACCTGCGAAGGTCTTTGCGTGAGGCATGCGGAGGGTGCGTCAGCAGTGCGGAGCGCAGCGAAGCACCGAAGCGATAGCGTAGCCCGTAGCACGCCGACCCTTGCGCAGCAAGGGGCACGCCCAAAACTAAAATCATTTTTTAGACCTAATATATTTTATTTTTTGAGCGTTCCTTTTGGACATCTAGATAGCACCTATGCCCAAAAATCTAAATACCTTATCAATTTTGCTGACTACTTTACAATAACTTGGTATATTAAAAAATTATAAAAATCTATAAATCCCTGCCATTAGAAACCCTCTTTTAAGAACTACCAAACAATCTTTGACAACTCTGAAGTAAATCTTGATACTTTTGCAAACATGGATATTTTTCAAGCTATTATCTTAGCTATCATTGAAGGTATCACTGAGTTTTTGCCCATCTCCTCTACAGGACACATGATTATCGCATCTTCTGCGATGGGAATAGAGTCAGAGAATTTTACAAAAACCTACACCGTAATGATACAGTTTGGAGCTATTTTATCTGTTTTTGCTTTGTACTGGAAGCGTTTAGTTCAAAGTTTAGATATTTATTTCAAGTTAGGTTTGGCATTCATTCCTACGGCGATATTAGGTTTTTTACTCAATGATTGGATTGATAATTTATTAGAAAGTCCCTTAACAGTGGCTATTTCTCTTATTTTGGGAGGTATAGTTTTAATTTTTGTTGATAAATGGTTCAAACAGCCTGAGAAAGAACCTGATTACTTTCATCTTTCTGATATCAATGCAGTAAAAATAGGTTTGTTTCAATCTATTTCTATGATACCGGGCATTTCACGTTCAGCGTCCAGTATTATCGGGGGGATGATAGTAGGTTTAACTCGCAAGCAAGCTGCGGAGTTTTCATTTTTGTTAGCTATTCCGACTATGTTTGCGGCTTCTAGTTACAAGCTGTATAAGTATCTAAAATGGGTGCATAAAAATCAGTTTTTGTTATCCAGTGCAGATTTGACAAACTTAATTGTAGGTAATCTTGTTGCTTTTGTGGTGGCTATTATTGCTATAAAGGCGTTCATAAATTGGCTTACTAAGTATGGTTTTAAGTGGTTTGGCGTGTACAGAATTTTACTAGGGGTTATTATTTTGATGTTTTTATGGATTAGAAAGTAAGTCAAGTTTTTTGATTGGTTAAGACATTTTTGGGCGTGTCCTTGCACACGTCGCGCGGCGCGCGGGTGTGCAAGGACACGCCCAAAAAACATAAGATCTCATTCACTCTTACCTAAAAGTACAAAATGTATGTTGTAATTTGCATGCGTTGAAAAGCAATTAGTGAATTCCACAATGCAATTACAAAAATTAAATAAATATCAGAATTATCTATCAGTTCTTTTAGGGCTATTTATCTTGTCTCTGTTTATTCGTATTCCTTTCTTAGGCAAAAAGTTAGAGGGCTTCGGGCATCAAGAATGGCTAGCAGGACACACTTTGATTATACTTAAAATATGGCATAAAGAAGGCATAAAAACACACTACTACGCCTTACCCTATACCTTTTACAGAACAGCAGATAAACATATACCTTTTATCCCAGGTATTACAGATTTTCGGGGTAATGGTTACTATATTTCTTATCCTCCTTTTGCATTTTATTTGTTATATGCTGTAGTATACGCATTTTCTATCACGCCTAATGAAGTATTTTTACAAATAACAACGCTCATTGTTCAGTGGGTAGTCGGAGTTTTGATATACTTACTGCTCATAAAATCAGGAGTGTCAGTAAAAATTAGTTTATTGAGTGCAAGCGGATACTTTTTTTTACCTATCTCTTTACGGTATCATACACAAGCTTACTTCTGCGATATTTTAGCTCAAATAGGTATTTTGTTAGTTTTACTCTCTTATCAAGCATACATCCGTGATGTTTCCTTACAAAAAACAATATGGCTGGGGTTGTGCTTGTTTAGTCTCACCTTTACAGAGTGGATAGGCTTTTTTTTGTGCATAAGCATAGTCGTTCACAACCTTACTTTAAATAAGAAAAGCACTAAAACCTTACATATTTTACTTTGGATAGGTTGTAGTACTTTGAGCATATTTTTAACTTTATGGATATACTCGCAAATATCAGGAAAGGAAGTATTTTGGCAAGCAATTACAGAAAAAACTACTCATAGAGTATTATCACATCAAGAACCTTATTTTTCTCGTTGGGATTTAGATACTTACAAGACCATTTTCTGGTATTACATCGCACATTACTATCCTGTAATTATATTTATTTTGATAACATTTATTTTGAGTAGGTTAAATAAATCTAAAAATATAGCCACAACAAACATAACCTCTATTTATATCCCTTTCAAGGTAAGTTTTTCAGCAATTTTTTTACATCATTTAGCATTCCTGAACTTCACTGCAGAAAATGATTTTGCTGTACTTAAAATGGCTATTCCCATACTAATAATATGTGCTATTTTGTTAGAAAAGCAAAAGCAATCAGACGTTATAGTATGGGGTTATATTATTGTTATGAGTACAGCCGCATTGTACGTAAGCATAAAAGGAACTTATGTCCAAAAAACGCAGCATATACAAGAATTTGCAAAAAAATTAGTCGAATTAAGTCCGAGTGATGAGGTATTAGTCTTGCATAGTTGTAGTAGTATTTCTCCGCAAGTAATGTATTATGCGGAACGGAATGTTTATATGAACATTAGTAACGAGCAACTTAAAGCACATCTTACAAGATATCACTTAAAAAAAGCTGTTATTTTACACACAGATTGGCAGTACAACATTAAAAAGATAGAATACTTTACTTTGGAATGAGGTTTATACCAATTTTGGATATGGTATAAATTTTGTTATTTTAGAGGCTAATTTACATCATTATGAAAAAAGGAATTCTTTTTGTATTTGCGGCTTTTGTAGTAGCAGTTTTGTCAACCTCTTGCGCGAAAAAATCTGATGAGGACGTACCTGCTTCTCAATTCACAGGAGTATGGATTAAAGCCGTGGTAGATACTACGGGAAACGGTAATACTTACCAATACACTAATGCCGCACCTGTGGGGACTTTTGCAGGAAAGGCTATTAACATCGTAGCACCGAACACTTCCCATCCTTACATGGGTATCAGAATCTATACAGGGGTGGATTCTCTTGCCGCAGTAACCACAGGAGAGTATCCCATTGATGTTTTAGGTAACACCTCTATCAATTTTTATTATAAGCCGGGTGCATCTAATTTATGGACGTCTGCACTTGTGGCCGAGCCTGGCGATAAAATTATCATTACAGAGATTGAAGTTTCTCAATTAGATAAGAAAAAACGATATATCAAAGGCACATTTTCAGGTAGGGTAGCTGTACCTTCTTTGAGTTCAGGTAATATCAGAACGGTAACTAATGGTGAGTTTAGAGCGCTGGTAGGTTCTTAAAAATACTTTTAGTAGGTTTGCGTATATGCAAACACTAAGCTTAAACCAAAAAACTGCGTTAGTATGTGGCGCGACCCAAGGTATAGGGAGCGCCACAGCTATTTTATTAGCTCATTTAGGCGCTAATATCGTCCTGATAGCAAGAAATGAAGCAAAACTCAAAGACACTTTATCTCGTTTATGCAAGTCCGCATCACAACATCATGAATATTTAGTTGCGGATTTTACACAACCTATTGAAGTTCAAAACGCTGTACAAAATTATGTTCAGAACAAAACCATTCACATTGTTGTCAATAATACAGGAGGTCCCCCTGCGGGCGAAATAGAAAAGGCAGTCCCACAAGCATTTCGAGAAGCTTTTGAACAGCATCTTATCTGCAATCATGTTATTGCGCAGGCAGTTCTACCAAAAATGAAAGAAATAAACTTTGGTAGAATTATCAACATTATTTCTACCTCTGTAAAACAGCCCTTGAAAGGGCTTGGAGTTTCTAACACCATTCGTGCTGCGGTAGCCAACTGGGCAAAAACCTTGTCTAATGAAGTAGCGCAGTACGGTATTACGGTCAATAATGTGTTACCTGGTGCAACAAACACAGAGCGTTTGCAATCTCTCATTCAAACAAAGGCACAAAAAATACAGCAGAGTGAAAAGCAGGTTATGGATTCAATGTTACACGAGATACCTATGCGGCGCTTTGCTAAGCCCGAGGAAATTGCCTATGTTGTAGCTTTTTTAGCTAGCGAATGGGCGAGTTACATTACAGGTATAAACATACCCGTAGATGGCGGACGAACAGGATGTTTATAATTAATTTTTTTTGGGCGTGTCCTTGCTTGCGTTTCGCTGCGCTCATGCAAGCAAGGTCGGCGTGCTACGGGCTGACGGTGCTGCGCCCCACCCGCCCACCCCCTGGGTAAGGGTAAAAGCGCGGGCGAGGGGCTTCGCACCGTGCTACCGCACGCCCTCCGCATGCCTCACGCACGCAGCAAGCAGACTAATTCCATTTATTCAAAACGTAACCTTGTAAGTACCTGAAAATGAACATTAAACAAGATAAAAACATACTTCAACGTTGCAAATAATTGAAAATCAATTGAAAATAAAGTAAAATTTGCTCATTCGGGGTTAAAAGGTTGAGTAAAGTACATGTATTCAAGGTTTAACTTTGTAAGTGCTTGAAAATAAGCAAAAAAAACAACGTAAAATAACAACATTTCAAACAAGGTAAAAAATTTTAACCTTGTAAGTATTTGACAATCAATATCAAACAAGGTAAAACAAACGTATGTCTAAAAACAAGGTAAAAAATTCAAAGGCTGCTGCGTGAGGCATGCGGAGGGTGCGTCAGCAGTGCGTAGCGCAAGCGAAGCACCGAAGCGATAGCGCAGCCCGTAGCACGCCGACCCGAGCGCAGCGAGGGACACGCCCAGAAATACATCTTATTACTTAAAAAATTATCCTACCTGACGAGAAAAGAACAACACCCACTTATTAGTAACGGCAAATATCTATTTTTGTATCATGTTCATTCTTAGTCAAGAACCAATCTCTATTGAAAGTGCAGTGGAACTATCTCAACATCCACAAACCCTGCATATAGACCCCGCTTCAACGTATGACTCACAACAGTGTTATGAATATGTTCTCCAAGTTGCACAAAATTCTGATATGCTTATCTATGGCATCAATACAGGTTTTGGGGCTTTGGCAAATACAGCTATCTCCAAAGAAGAGCTTAAACAATTACAGATAAACTTACTTCGCTCTCATGCCTGCGGTATGGGAGATACAGTACCTATCCCTATTGTACGTTTAATGCTGCTTTTTAAGATAAAAGCTCTTTTAAAAGGATATTCTGGGGTTAATCCTGCTACTATACAACAATTAGCTTTTTTGTGGAATGCAAATTTAATTCCTGTAGTCTATACACAAGGTTCATTAGGTGCAAGTGGAGATTTAGCCCCATTAGCGCATTTATCTTTACCTTTGATTAAAGAAGGTCAGGTATGGCTGCAAGGTAAAATAACCGCTACCCAAGAAGTAGAAAGCATCCAACCTATTGAGTTAGGTCCTAAGGAAGGTCTCGCACTGATTAACGGCACACAGTTTATCACTGCTTATGGCGCGTACTGCATTGATAAAGCTACTCAACTCTGGCACTGGGCAAATGCGATTGCAGCTCTTTCGTTAGAAGTTTTTGATGGTCGCATAGAACCTTTTGATGAACGTTTGCAAGCTATTCGCCCGCATGTAGGACAGTCAAAAGCGGCTGAGGCTATTCGTAAATGGGTACAAGGCTCTCAATCAATAAGAAGAACTAAAAACCATGTTCAAGACCCTTATTCTTTGAGATGCATTCCACAAGTGCATGGGGCTACTTATACGGCTTTGCAACATGCTTTAGAGGTTTTTACCACAGAGATTAACGCCGTGAGTGATAACCCGAATATATTTTATCATGATAAAGTAGTACTATCGGGGGGTAACTTTCATGCACAGGTATTAGCTTTACCTTTGGATTATTTAGCTATGGCTATGTGCGAGTTAGCAAATATCTCGGAACGTAGAACATACCTTTTACTTTCAGGACAAAGGGGACTACCCCTTTTCTTAGGTCCTAATCCTGGGTTGAATTCGGGTTTAATGATACCGCAGTACGTAGCCGCAGGCATTGTATCAGAGGTCAAGATGTTATGCATGCCCAATAGTGTAGACTCTATTCCTACTTCAAATGGGCAAGAAGACCATGTAAGTATGGGGGCTAATAGTGCTGTAAAGTTGTACAAGATATTAGATAATATAGAGAAAGTGCTTGCTATTGAGTTACTTTGTGCTGCACAAGGGTTTTCATTAAAGAAAGAGATGAATATCAGTCCTTCATTAAAGTATTTACATCAATGTTATAGGGAAGTTGTACCGTTTATTGATAAAGACCGTTTTTTACACCAGGATTTGTTGGCATCTGTGCGGTTTTTACAAGAAAATAAAGCTTCAAAATTTTTGATAGAAGAGTAGTATACGTTAATTTGTTGATAATTTTCATAGATTTGGATATGTCCCTTTGCTACGCTTGGGTAGGGCTACTTGCGCTACGCTGACGCTTTGGTGCTACGCTATTGCTTCGCGCTGCCTAACGGCACGCTGCATAACCCTCATACAGACTACCTGTACAATTATATATTTACCTTGTTTAATCTTGAAATACAAGTACTTACAAACTAAAACTTTGCATAAACTATATCAAGTCTAAAAAATAATTTTACTTTTTTGGGCGTGTCCCTCGCTTACGCTCGGGTCGGTGCATTCCGCACTGCGCTTCGCTGCGGTGCTACACTTCGTTTCGCACAGGGCTAACGCCCTTGCTCCATGCCCCTCACGCATTTAACCTTGGATTTTGAGGTTTTTATCTTATTTTATGCATAGTTTTGTTTTATCTTGTTTTTGCGTTATTTTGAGTTACTTACAAGGTTAAACAGAGTATAGATGGTTTAAGATACTTGCAGAATGTTCTGCGTGAGGCATGCGGAGGGCGTGCGTCAGCACGGTGCGAAGCGAAGCACCGAAGCGATAGCGCAGCCCGTAGCACGCCGACCCGAAGCGCAGCGAGGGACACGCCCAGAAAAATAAACATGCTATTAAGCTTAATACAAAATAGTATTTGGTTTATTACTGAAAATCAAAATTTTATACATAAAAAATTGAATCTATACATAAAAATTGATGCATATAAACAGTTTGATTTATAACTTTGAACGCCCAAAATAAGTTGTAGTAAGAAATAAACCCAACATGACAAAAACTTTAGTGATTGTAGAGTCTCCTGCTAAGGCTAAATCTATTAACAAATATCTTGGGAGCAATTATATTGTGAAAGCATCCGTAGGACATATCAAAGATCTGCCCAAGAATGAGCAAGCTATTGATAAAGCAAATGGCTTTAAGCTCAATTACGAAATTATTAAGGGTAAAAAAAAAGTTGTTGATGAGTTAAAAAAAGTAGCAGGAGAAGTGGAAAAGGTTTTATTAGCTACAGACCCCGACCGAGAAGGAGAGGCTATTGCATGGCATATTGCAAATGAAATTCAAAAGAAAAATAAAAACATTTCCCGCGTTGTTTTTAATGAAATTACAAAAAATGCTGTTCTACAAGCTATTCAAAATCCCCATAGCTTAGATTTAGACCTTGTACGCGCCCAAGAAGCTCGCCGAGCTTTAGATAGATTAGTCGGATTTGAAATATCCCCCGTGCTTTGGAAAAGCCTTAAATATGGCTTATCAGCAGGTAGAGTGCAATCTGTTGCCTTAGAGTGGATTGTTAATAGAGAAATAGAAATTCAAAACTTTAAAAGTCAAGAGTATTGGACATTAGAAGTTATTTTTACAACCCAGCAAAAAGAAAGCTACACCGCACGTTTATACAGCGTTCTTAATCGTATTGTGGGCGATGATACAGAAGATAAAAAGAAACTCCGTATCACTGACCAAGCCATGATACAAAGGTGTATAAATGACATACAAAAACATACTTTCGTGATAGATAATATCACTGTAAAACCCCGTAAAACCAGCCCATATCCTCCTTTTATTACTTCAACCTTGCAACAAGCTGCTTCTAATGTACTCAAATTCACTCCTAAACGTACTATGACTATCGCCCAACAGTTATATGAAGGATTAGATATCGGCGGAGAAACCACAGGTTTAATTACCTACATGCGCACTGACTCCACACGCCTAAGCGACGAAGCCATAGAAGCTATTCGGAACTATATCAGTCAAAAATATGGGCAAAAATACCTACCCTCCCAACCTAATATATTCGGAAAGGCTAAAAAAGGTGCTAATATCCAAGATGCTCATGAAGCTATCCGCCCAACTAGTATGAAAAACGAACCTTTGATAGTTAAGCCTTATCTTACAGATGAACAATTTGCACTATACGAGCTGATATGGAATAGAACCGTAGCTTGTCAAATGGAAGCCGCCACCGATGAAATTACCACAGTGGACACGGTTAGCACTGATGAAAAAAAGACTTACCTGTTCCGTACTACAGAAAGTAGACCTGTTTTTGAAGGTTACCGAGTACTATGGCAGCATGGCGCAGATGTCCAAACTGATGAAGAAAATAAAGAATGGAGTAGTAAATTACCTAAAAACCTTAAAGTAAGAGATGCTGTAGTACCAGAAAAGTTTAATCCACAGCAGCATTTTACCAAACCCCCTGCAAGGTACAATCCTTCATCTTTAGTCAAAGCATTAGAGGATGCAGGAATCGGAAGACCCAGTACATACGCTACAATTATAGATGTACTGCAAGAAAGAGAATATGTAATTCTTAAAGACCGTCGTTTCTACCCCACGGACCTGGGGATTAGTGTAAGTAAATTTCTGCAAGAACGTTTTGATACTTTTCTAAACGAAGAACTAACTCAAAAAATGGAAGCAGGACTAGATGAGATTGCACACGGCAAAGAAAAATATGAGACATTCCTTCAAAAATTCTATGATTTATTGGAAAGGGCGGTCAAAGAGGCTGAGCAAAATAAAGATAAAGCAGGTAAAGTACTTATCTATCTCAATAATAAAGAGGGTAACCGCATCAAATGCGATAAGTGCGAAACAGGATACTTAGTAGAAAGGTGGAACAGAAACGGGCGATTTGCCTCATGCAGTAATTATCCTGATTGTAAAAATATTAAAAATATCAATGAAAAGGGAGAGATTTATGAACCTCAAAAGCGAGAAGTCGTACCTACTGCTGAAAAATGTCATATTTGTGGCAAAAACATGCTACTTAAAGAAGGGCGATTTGGAAAATACTACGCTTGCATAGACTATCCCAAGACATGTAAAGGTACTCGTCCATACATAGACCCTAATGTGGAAACTTTTAATTGTCCAAAGTGTAAAATAGGTGTCATTTCAGAAAAAAAAGGTAAATTTGGTGTATTTTACCCGTGCAATCGCTACCCTGATTGTGATTTTACAATGAAATCTAAACCTATTGTACAGAAGTGTCAAAATTGTGAATGCACTTTACTTGAAGAGAAAAAGAATAAAAAATACGGTACGCAAGTAATTTGTCCTTTATGTAAAACTATTCAGGAATAACACACTTTTGACTTCACTTAACGCGTACATATACATCTGCAATACTGGTAGGGACTTTTCGGTACTTTTTAAGTAAGTTAGGTAAATAGTACTGTATTTCTGGAAATAAATTGTATTCATCTATAAATAAAGCAGGAGTATCCTTTTCAAGTGCTTCGTACACGTCGGCTAATCTTTCTTTGGCAGAAATAAGAGTTCGGTTTTGATTATGCTTGAAAAAATCTATTTTGTAATAGGCTATGCTAAAATTTGTGTAATAGGTAGCACATTTTCTATTTAACTTAACATACCACTCGGGGTGGTAGGCAAGAATAAGTATGCGTTCTTCAGGTTCACTGTGAAGATGTACAATTTTTTCAAGGTTTGTCCATTGTAAAGATAAATCGTGATACGCGATATACTGCTGGCTTACCCAGCCTCTACTCTTAATTATTTTTTGAGAACTGAAATATCTGTATATCTCTGGACTAGCAATCACAAGATACAATGACAAATTAAAAATCACTACCGCTAATACTAATATCCATGATAGATACCTTACCCATTCTTTTTGTATGGTAAGAAAAAAAACAGACAAAAAAATACTTAAAAATGGAGCAGTTTGCAAAATATAGTGAAAGTATAATCTTTTAATCCCTAAAAAAATACCTATTAGGGCAGTAAAGGCACAAATAACGATAATTGTATGTCCTTTTCGTTTTTGCACGTTGTAAGTAACATTTCCAAAGTACCAAAGTAAAAAGCCCCAAAAACCTAATATCAAAAGAATGTTCCAACCTCTTAAAATGTCCCATATACTTTGTTTGACAGATAAATGTTCAAAAGGGTTGCGCCCAATAAGAATGTAGTCTAAATTGTAGAGTATACCTATATCCCAAAACTTTGACCAATGACCTGTAATTATACGTACAAGACTATAGATTATCATGGGCAGAATTAAGAAAAATAAAACCTCAAATAAATGCCTGGGTTTAGCTGCAAACACAATTATGTAAGCGGCTAGAACCCCTATTACATGAGTGATAGCTTGATATCTAAACCATACTGCAAAGAATAAGCATAAACCTATTTTTGGAAATAGCCATTCATCGTACTGACCTGTATCATCGCTGTATTTAATCAAATAGAATAAGCTTATGGTTATTGGTAGGTTCATTAGTAGCTCTGCGTTTAGTTCTTGGGTGTTCCATGGAATGCTGCTTAAAATAATATAAAAATAAGCAGGTAATAAAGAAGGTTCAGGCAATAGTCTAAAATTATTTACTACATCGGTAATTAACAAAGCAGTAATATAAATCCACAGAATGCTCATTATTTTAACAGCTTTAAGGCTGTATGTTCCAAAAAGTCTATACATAAAAGAGTACAAACCTACTATTAAAGGAGGTTTATTATCCCAGGCATCGGTGTAGTTTTTACCTTGTTCTACGACTCTTTGTGCGCACACGTAATAGCTAGCTTCGTCGGTTAAAATGTGATGTTTATCTAGCGAGGGAATACGAAGTATTATTGCAAAGACAAGCAAAAAAAGATAAGGTACAATACTATTACGGCGTTGAAATAAACCTATCCACATGGAGTAGAAAGTGCAAAAATATACAACTTACTTTAAGTAGAATTGTTGTTAGTTTAGATTGATTTATTTTTTTTGGGCGTGTCCTTGCCTGCGTTTCGCTGCGCTCATGCGGGCAAGGTCGGCGTGCTACGGGCTAACGGTGCTGCGCCCCACCCCCTGGGCAAGAGTAAAAGAGTGGGCGAGGGGCTTCGCACCGTGCTAACGCACGCCCTCCGCATGCCTCACGCAAAGCAGCTATCAAACTAAGTCTATCTATTCAAAATTTAACCTTGCGAGTAGATGAAAATGAATGTTAAACAAGATAAAAATTTATTTTAATCTTGTAAATTGTTGAAAATCAATTAAAAATGAGGTAAAATTTGTAAAAACAGGGTTAAAGGGTTGCGAAAAGCCTATGTATTCAGAATTTAATCTTGCAAATACTTGAAAATGAATACAAAACAAAATAAACTAAGTGTATTTCAAAACAGGGTAAAAAATTTTAATCTTGCAAGTAATTGATAATCAAGATTAAGCAAGGATATGTATAAAAATAAGGTAAAACGTCAGAATGCAGCTTGCGTGAGGCATGCGAAGGGTGCGTGAGCAGTGCGTAGCGCAGCGAAGCACCGAAGCGATAGCGTAGCCCGTAGCACGCCGACCCGAGCGCAGCGAAGGGACACGCCCAAAAAAAGAAATAAACTATCCGAACATAACCAATAAGGCAAGATACAATCCTACCTTATTGGTCTGTTTGCGATCTATTATACTTTTTTCTTAGCCGTTTTGCGAGTACTGGGGGCTATAGGTACAGGAGATGAATTCTCTTGCTTTTCCTCGACATATACTGTCATGTTTTGGAACTCACGCAGACCTGTTCCTGCGGGGATAAGATGACCTACAATAACGTTTTCTTTTAATCCTAGCAGATGGTCTACACGCCCTTGAATTGCGGCTTCATTGAGAACTTTGGTTGTTTCTTGGAAGGATGCCGCAGACATAAAGCTACGCGTTCCGAGCGATGCGGTAGTAATACCCTGTAAGATAGGCTGCGCAGTGGCTGGAATAGCATCCCTATATTGTACAAGTTTCAGGTCTTTGCGTTTTAAGGTAGAATTTTCATCGCGGATTTTTGCATAAGAAACAATCATACCAGGGCGTAGGTTTTTTGAGTCTCCTGCGTCAGTTACATATTTTTTGCCCCATAGGTTGTCATTAGCTTCCTGAAACTCCTGCTTATCTACGACTTCTTTTTCTAAAAACTCTGTGTCGCCTGAGTCTATAATTTCTACTTTTTGCATCATTTGACGAACAATAATTTCAATGTGCTTATTGTTTATTTTTACCCCTTGTAAGCGATATACCTCCTGAATTTCATTAACGAGGTACTCTTGTACTGCATTAGGTCCTTTTATTCGAAGGATGTCGCTGGGGCTAATAGCACCATCGGTGAGTTCGTCGCCTGCGCGCACGTAATCTCCATCTTGGACAAGAATATGTTTGGTTACAGGGATGAGATATTTTTTACGTTCACCGCTATCTGCTTCAATCCAAATTTCGCGATTACCGCGTTTTATTTCAGGACTGATAGAAACCATTCCGTCAATGTCGCTAACAATTGCAGGGTTAGAGGGTTGGCGTGCTTCAAAAAGTTCAGTAACACGAGGTAGACCGCCTGTAATATCTCTGGTTTTAGCAGTCTGGCGTGGAATTTTGACCAATATGTCTCCAGGTTCTACTTTATCACCAGGCTCAGCAACTAAATGTGCATTTACAGGTAAGTTAATGGGTTTACTGATCAGTTCTTCTTTATTGTCAGGAATAATTCTAAGCAGAGGGTTTTTGGTTTTATCTCGGGTTTCTATGATGATAATCTCTTCTGTGCCTGTGTTTTCGTCGATTTCTCTACGGAAGTTTACATTCTCTTCTAAGTTTTCGTACTGTACTTTACCTTTGGCTTCGGCTAATATAACAGAGTTATAGGGGTCCCATTGGCATATAATTGTGTTTTTTTCTGTTTTATCACCATCATTGATACGAAGTTCAGAACCGTACGGAATACGATGGGTTGTTAATACCCTATTTTGGTTATCTATAATTTGTACCTCACCTCTTCTTGAGAGTACAATGCGTTGTTTTTGTCCTGTGGTTTTGTCTGTACGTTCTACGAAGCTTACCGCTTCGAAACGGGCAGTACCTTCGTACTTAGCTTTAATTTCATTTTCAGCGGATATGCGAGAAGCAGCCCCTCCTGTATGGAAAGTACGAAGGGTAAGCTGTGTTCCTGGTTCTCCAATGGACTGTGCGGCAATCACCCCCACGGCTTCTCCTTTTTGTACTAATCTACCTGTGGCAAGGTTTCTGCCGTAACATTTAGCACAAACACCGCGCTTAGCTTCACAGGTTAATACAGAGCGTATTACTACGGACTCTATACCCAATTTTTCTATTTTTTCAGCTATTTCTTCTGTAATTTCAACACCCTCGGGAACGATAACCTCCCCTGTTTGAGGATGAAGCACTTCGGCAGCGGTTACTCTGCCTAGTATGCGTTCGTATAAGGTTTCTGAAATGTCATCGTTCTTTTTGAGTGCAAAAGTTTCGATACCTCTCAACGTTCCACAATCTTTTTCTGTAACGACTACATCGTTAGCTACGTCTACTAGCCTGCGCGTAAGATATCCTGCGTCTGCGGTTTTTAATGCCGTGTCTGCGAGACCCTTCCTTGCCCCATGGGTAGAAATAAAGTACTCCATTACGTTAAGCCCTTCACGAAAGTTAGATAAGATGGGGTTTTCAATAATCTCACCACTTGAGCCTGATAGATTTTTTTGGGGTTTTGCCATTAGTCCACGCATACCGCCTAATTGGCGTATCTGTTCTCTTGAACCTCTTGCTCCAGAGTCCAGCATCATGAAAACGGGATTAAATCCTTCGTCATCTTCTGAAATTTGCTTTAATAAGGCTTCTGTTACTCTTGAGTTTACTTTTGTCCAAATGTCTATAACTTGGTTATACCGCTCGTTTTCTGTAATGAAGCCCATGTCATAGTTATTTCTGATATTGGCTACTTCTTCCTCGGCTTCTGCAATGTACTTTTGTTTTTGTTCAGGTACTTTGACATTTGCTAAACTAAACGATAGTCCTCCCTTGAAAGCAAATCTGTAACCTAAATTTTTGAGATCATCTAAAAAGTATGCTGTACGCTGCATATTGGTTTTCTTGAACACCAAGCCAATAATCTCGCGAATAGCATTTTTAGTCAACAACTTATCTTGAAAGCCGACTTCTTTAGGCAGAATTTGATTAAACAACACGCGCCCTACGGAGGTATGTAAAAGTTTAGTTACTAATTTGTCATTTTCTAAAACAGGTACACGTACATATATTTTAGCGTTAAGATGGACTTTACCTTCGTTATAAGCGACGATAACTTCCTCGGGTCCGTAGAACTTCATACCTTCACCTTTAACCCCTTTACGTTGTTTTGTCATGTAATAAATACCCAAAACCATGTCTTGCGAGGGTACGGTGATAGGTTGTCCATTAGCGGGGTTAAGAATGTTATGAGAAGCCAACATGAGTAAAGAAGCTTCTAGTACGGCGTTATGGCTTAATGGTACGTGAACAGCCATTTGGTCTCCATCAAAGTCAGCGTTGAAAGCGGTACATACAAGGGGATGCAAGCGTATTGCTTTATCTTCAATTAGTTTGGGCTGAAAAGCTTGAATTCCAAGTCTATGAAGAGTAGGTGCGCGGTTAAGTAAAACGGGATGCCCTTTAAGAACATTTTCTAATATATCCCAAACTACAGCTTCTTTTCTATCTACTACCTTTTTAGCACTTTTAACAGTTTTTACGATACCTCTTTCAATGAGCTTGCGAATAATGAAAGGTTTGAACAGTTCCGCAGCCATAGCTTTGGGCAGTCCACATTCGTTCAGCTTCAGCTCCGGACCTACTACAATAACAGATCGTCCTGAATAATCTACCCGCTTACCTAATAAGTTCTGACGAAAGCGCCCCTGTTTACCTTTTAGCATGTCACTCAGTGATTTTAGCGCCCTATTTCCTTCGCTTCTCACAGCGTTCACTTTACGTGAATTGTCAAAAAGGGAGTCTACTGCTTCTTGCAGCATGCGCTTTTCGTTGCGCAGTATAACATCTGGTGCTTTTATCTCTATCAAACGTTTTAAGCGATTATTACGAATAATAACCCTACGATACAGGTCATTGAGGTCCGATGTAGCAAATCTGCCCCCATCAAGAGGAACTAAGGGTCTTAATTCAGGGGGAATGACGGGAACTATGCGGATAATCATCCACTCAGGGCGATTTTCTACATTCTTGTTGGCATTTCTAAACGCATTAACAATTTTTAGTCTTTTGAGTGCTTCTGCTTTTCTTTGCTGAGAGGTCTCGTTATTAGCTTGTTGTCTTAATTCTGCGGCTAGTACTTCAAGGTCTAAACGCGAAAGTACCATCTCAATAGCTTCTGCGCCCATTTTAGCAATGAACTTACGCGGATCTTCATTGTCTAAAAGCTGCTCTTCCTTAGACATACTCTCTAATGCGTCTAGGTACTCTTCTTCTGTAATTAAGTCCATTGCTTGCCAACCTTTTTCTTCTCCCACTCTACCTGGCTGTATAACTAAGTATCTCTCGTAATAAATTACTTGATCTAGTTTTTTAGTGGGCATACCTAGTAAAGTACCTATTTTGTTAGGTAAAGAGCGAAAATACCAAATATGTGCCACAGGAACAGTGAGTTCAATATGTCCCATGCGCTCTCTGCGTACTTTTTTTTCTGTAACTTCTACTCCGCACCTATCGCAGACAATACCTTTGTACCGTATTCTTTTATACTTACCACAATGGCATTCCCAATCTTTTACAGGACCGAATATCTTCTCGCAAAATAGTCCATCTCGCTCAGGTTTGTAACTTCTATAATTTATTGTTTCTGGTTTTAGTACCTCACCTCTGGAACGTTCCTGTATCATTTCGGGTGAGGCTAAGCTGATTGTAATTTTGGTAAAGTTAGGTTTAATTTTGATATCTTTTTTTTGTGCAGACATACGGTTGCTACGCAGCTTTTCTGATTAAGCAGGCAAAAATAGTGTTTTTTATCATAAAAACAAAAATTATGTGTACACACATAGCATATCCTATTGATAATCAATAGGATTTTTAATGTTAATTTTTTATTATTACTCCCAGCCTTTTCTCCTATTTTCAGAAAGTTGGAGTGCTGTTTGTGTTTTAGAATATATTTTTACGTAGGATTTTGCCCTACCATCAGCGTTTTGCAGATCTTCCATAGTGGGATTTTCTTTTATTTTATATTGATGAAACTCCACGTAAGTGTCCTCACGAAATTTGAAGTAGTGTATAGTATTGTTAGGATTTACGTTTTTAATTTCTGTTTGCTTTCCGTAGTAGTTGATTAGGTTTTGCAGCATTCTCGGTCCGTCAGCATCGTTTTCTAATAATAAAATTACTTGTGATAGCCCTCCCCGATAGTTGTATGAGTACCATATCGCTTCTAATTTTACTCCTTTTAAGTCTAACTGTTCCATGTCATCCTTGAAATAATCAAAACCAGGCTCAGGGTCAAAACTAGGCTTCTGCTCCGCAATATCTTTTTTACGTACATAACGGATAATATTGAGTTCGGTAGGTTTACTTCCCCAAGCATGGTTTCTAAATCCTTCGGGCTTAGTTTTAACCGCAACTGTGCTGGATTGAGCGAACATAAAATAAGTAATTGGACCCATAAATAGAATAAAAAGAAACACCTTAATGTTCATATTTTGAGGAGAGCTTAAATATAATTGCAAATATACTTAATCACCTTCAAACATGCAACCCTTTTTTTACAAATAGCTATCTATCAAATAGTTATATTTTTATTACCAAAAAGTACGCAAAATATAGTGTATAAAAACAAGATAAATACTCATTTACACTTGGATTACTTATTTGTTTAACTTTTTGGGCGTGTCCCTCGCTGCGCTCGGGTCGGGCTACTCCGCACTACGCGTTCGCTTCGGTGCTACGCTACCGCTACGCACTGCCTAACGGCATGCTCCGTATCCCTCACGCAAGTAGTATTTTGATGTTTTACCTGGTTTTTATACATACGTTTATTTTACCTTGTTTGATGTTTATTATCAAGTATTTACAAGGTTAAAATTTTTTACCTTGTTTTAATCATGCTCATTTACTTTTTTTGATTTTCAACGATTTACAAGATTAAAATATGTTTTTATCTGGTTTAATCTTCATTATCAGATACTTACAGGGTTACGTTTTGCGTAAGTGAGCTTAGTCTACTTGCCGCTTGCGTGAGGCATGCGGAGGGCGTGCATCAGCACGGTGCGAAGCCCCTCGCACAACTCTTACACTCTTGCCTAGGGGGTGGGCGGGTGGGGCGTAGCACCGAAGCGAAGTGCAGCCCGCAGCACGCCGACCCGAGCGCAGCGAGGGACACGCCCAAAAAATCTAATCAATCAAACTATTTACTTATGTAAAGGTAAATTTTTACCCTGTCTTGTATATGGTATGTAAAATATTCATGATTTTGCTTGATTTTTAAGAGACATTTTGCTTTATTGCAGTCTATTAAAAGTGTCAGAATATGGAACTTAACATTGAAATACATCTGAGCGCATACTCTCGGATTAACGAAGTAAATTTTAATGACCTCGGTTTTGGTAGATATTTTACAGACCACTTACTAATAGCTACTTACAAAGAAAAAGCATGGCAAACAGCAAAAATTATACCCTTTCAAGACTTATCTATACATCCTGCTTTGAGTGCCTTACACTATGGGCAAAGTATTTTCGAAGGTATGAAAGCCTTCAAATATACTGATGGCAGCGCCGTGCTGTTTAGACCCGAAAAGAACTGGCAAAGAATAAATACCTCTGCACGCAGGTTGTGTATGCCTGAAATCCCTGAGGATTTATTCATAGAAGGATTAAAACTCTTTGTAGATATTGAGAGAAATTGGATACCATCAGGTCAAGGTGAAGCTTTATACCTACGCCCTTTATTGTTTGCCACAGATAGTTTCTTAGGAGTAAGACCCTCCGAAGAGTACTTATTCTTGGTCATCGCCTCACCTGTGGGCAAATATTACTCTCAACCTATCCGAGTTTTAGCACAAAAGCAGTATGTACGCGCAGTGCGAGGAGGAGTTGGTGCAGCCAAAACGGCAGGTAATTACGCAGCAAGTTTGTTAGCCGTACAAGAAGCAAAAAAGAAAGGGTACGACCAAATTTTATGGTTAGACGCAATACAACTATCTTTTGTAGAGGAGTCTAGTACAATGAACCTGTTTTTTGTAATTGATGACGCAATATACACCGCACCCGCTTCCCCTGACGGTACGATTTTGATGGGCGTTACCAGAGATAGCGCCATCACCTTACTTAAAAAATGGGGATACGAAGTATATGAGAAACCCTTAAATATACAAGATATAATCCAAGCATACCACAAAGGAACTTTTCAAGAAGCTTTTGGTACTGGTACCGCAGCAAGTATAACCCCATTAGCAGCTATTGGATTTGATGACCAAGAGATTATGCCTATTGCAAACACAGGTTACGGACCTATTAGCCAAAGGCTTTATGAAACTCTAACAGGAATCCAAAGAGGAACTATTGCAGATGAACTTAACTGGCTAGTTCGCGTTCCAGAATACATTCCATTTACATAATTAAAAAACATACTTTCTTTTCTTAATCAATATCCGCGTGAGGGGCATGACGCATGCCGTAAGGCAGTGCGGAGCAGAGCGCAGCACCGAGCGATAGCGGAGTGCAGAATGCCCCGACCCGAGCGCCAGCGAGGGACACGCCCAAAAAAATAAAATTCAAAAAATATGAACATTCTTGTATTAGGAGCATCAGGACAACTAGGTAAGTCTATTCAATACGTACATCAACAAAAATTTGCACATCTTAACATCTTATACACAAATAGAAGCACAATTAACCTTGCTCAACCCTATACGTTCAATAAATTTGTCAATACCCATGAAATAGATATTTGCATCAATGCCGCTGCTTACACCGCCGTAGATAAAGCAGAACAAGAAATTAACCTTGCCACTCAAATTAACACTAACGCCGTAGAACAAATAGCCATAACCTGCCAAAGAAAAAATATCCGACTAATACACCTTTCTACTGATTTTGTATTTGATGGGCAAAAAAATACTCCTTATACTGAAAAGGATGCCACTTATCCGCTCAATATCTACGGTAGAACAAAACGCAACGGAGAACTCGCCATCATAGAAAACTGCGAAAATTATATCATTATCCGAACTTCTTGGCTATACTCCCCCTTCGGACATAATTTTTTTAATACCATCACTCGCTTAGCCAAAGAAAAAAAACAACTTAACGTAGTCTATGACCAAGTAGGTACACCTACCTATACAATACATTTAGCCGAAGCTATTTTACAAATATGTACGCACTTTCCTTTTTCAAAAGGGATTTTTCATTACAGTAACGAAGGAGTATGCTCGTGGTATGACTTTGCTCATCAGATTGTAGTAATGCAAAATTTGGATTGTCAAGTTTTACCTATTCTATCTGCGCAGTATCCTACCTTAGCGCAGCGACCTGCTTACTCTGTTCTTGATAAAAACAAAATAAAACAGACTTTTAACCTTTCTATATTGCATTGGTCGGAGGGCTTGAAAGAATGTATTACCTTACGGAACACACTTAGCTCTACATAACTTTGCATACGGATTTTGTGGTACGGGTAGATTGTCTTTTACAGACAACATGCTTAAATGCAAATGCGTGGGTGAGCGCTTTTTGTATGCGTTTAGTCCCGTGCGTCCCACAGTTCCTAATACTTTACCTGAATGTACAACTGTGCCTATATCAACCTGTATAGTATTTAAGTGTGCGTAATAAAATAAAGCCTCCTCACTCGGGGAATATATCCAAACGTATATACCGCCGCGCAGGGTTGAAGTAGTATCCCATTCTTTTGCGCAAGCTACCACTACCCCTTCTGTGATAGATAGAACATTGACGTATTGTTTTTTTACATCATCTAAACAGTCTTGGTTTAGGTCGTAGATAAAGATGTCATGTGCAGGATGCGCTTTATGATTGTTTCCTGTAAAGTAATCATAATCTTGCGGAATATATCCCTCTCCGTTTCTACCTCCGATGTACTTAGGTGAATACCCTTGAATAGGAAATATCCATTCTGATGCATAAGGTAAATGTTTAGTCTGTTCCTTAATAGATGTTATTAGGTTTCTGAATATATTTTTAGCGATAGCAGTGTCTATTTTTTGATCTCTAATAAGAGTATTGAGGCTATCAAATTTTTTACAAAGTAGTTCTATGCTCTGGCTGAATAGGTAAATGGGTAGGCTTATCCACCAGATGAATAAAAATCGCATAGTTAAGTAGAATATAGGCACGGAAATTTATGATATTTTTACTTCATAATTTGATTGTATTTTTGGGCGTGCCCTTGCCCATACTTCGCTGCGCTTGTATGGGCAAGGTCGGCGTGCTACGGGCTACGCTATCGCTTCGGTGCTTCGCTTCGCTACGCACCGTGCTGACGCACGCCCTTCGCATGCCTCACGCAAGAACATTCTGCAAGTATCTTAAAGCATCTATACTCTGTTTAACCTTATATGTAACTATATGTAACTCAAATAACGCAAAAATAAAATAAAACAAAACTATGCATAAAATAAGATAAAAACCTCAAAATCCAGGGTCAAATGCGTGAGGGACATGGAGCATGCCGTTAGGCAGTGCGCAGCGTTAGCGAAGCACCGAAGCGAAAGCGTAGTGCGAAATGACCCGACCCTTGCGTCAGCAAGGGACACGCCCAAGAAATCAAAACTATACGATAATTTCTTAGTAAAAGTAAATACTCATCTAAATTTAGAATTGTTTTGTATTATTGTGATTGAAAATGTTACAAAATCCGAGGAAAGTCCAAAATACGTACATTTTTGCTTTACTGTTAGTAGAAATTTTAGTGCTAATATATGCCTACATGGCATCTATAAAACCCCAAGAACAGCTCTCAGAGAGCAAGAATAGCTTTTTAGTTATTCAACAAAATATGCGGGTTTCAGAAATGATTAAGTTAGCTACTCAACATGTTCAACCCGTGGATAAAGAACCACCTACCCAAGAGCTTAAAAAAACTTTTCAAGAATGGATAGAAACACAAAAAGTATTACAGCAAAAAGCTAATCCAGACATCGCTAAGATCTATGCCAAAGCAGAAATTCCTGTCGGGTTTATTAGCTCAGCTATTGAAAATTTACTTTTTATTGCTAAACACGTCAAAGAAAGTGGTGCTTATCAAGCTTTTACCCTACAAATTATTGAGCATGAACGAGAATATAGACAAATCATGAGTCAAATCTTGATGTACTACCAAACTTCGGAAAGTAAGAAAATGCGTCAGAATTTGCTTATTTTAATTGTAGGGGTAATTACCTTTTCGGTAGCTAACTTATTGATCGGTATTTTCGTGTTTAGACCTTTACATAAAAATTTACAACAGTATATCAACGATTTAGAAACTACACAAGAAGAGTTAATAGATATCCAACTCACGCTAAACCAAGCTCAAGAAACGGCTAATATGGCAAGTATAGCCATAAATACTCGTACTAATGAGGTTAGTTTCTCTCCATATCTTTTTACACTACTTCAAATGCCTACAAATACTCAAAAGTGGCAAGATATTATCCAAGTATTTGAAACTGGCCAACAAAATAAACTTATCACAGCTATACAAGAATGTACAGAAACAACGATAGAACTATATGCGCCTCAACTCAAAAAACATATTTTATACCAGGGTAAGGTTACTCAAACAGACCCTCCACACCTGATTGCGACTTTTTTAGATATTACTAAACAAAAACAAACTGAGGAAACTCTACGCCAACAAGAACAAAAACTTAAAGAACTCAATGAAAATCTTGAAAAATTAGTACAAGAACGAACCTTAGAACTACAAAAAGCCTTAGATGATTTACAATCTACACAATCTCAATTGGTTAACTCTGAAAAAATGGCTTCTTTGGGTTTATTAGTAGCAGGGATTGCTCATGAATTAAATACACCAGTTAGTGCTATAAAATCCTCTGCGGAAAGTATAGATGAAATTCTACCCAAAACCTTGACCCAAGCCCCTTTGTACCTAAAAACTCTCAACGAAACTACTCGGTGGGCTATTTTTTATGCTGTTAGTGAAACCTTAAAACCACAACCCGTACTTACTACCCGAGAAAGACGTCAAATTAAACTTCATCTCTTAAATATTCTAGAGCAGTACGAATTTTCAAATCCAGAACAAATTGCGGAGACATTCATTTTATGTGGGTTATACCAAAATATTGAAAAATATCTCCCCTTGATGCAAGAAATAGATCTCAACAAAATACTCCCTCTTTTACACAGCTGTGGTAGAATACGAGCAGCACTAGATAATATAAAACTTGCCTCTGAGAAATGTCAAAAAATTAATAATGCGCTTAAAAATTACTCTCGCCAACAACACCATAAAGAGGAAATGATATCTACTAATCTTGCTAAATCCATAGATACTATTTTAACCATTTACCAAAATCAACTTAAACACGGCATACAAGTTATCCAAAATATACAGGAAAACCTGCCTGATATTCTTACTTATGAAGATGAACTTAATCAGGTATGGACAAATCTAATCCAAAATGCTATTTATGCCATGGAGGGTATAGGGATACTTACTATTGAAATTTATGAACATAACGGCAATGAAATAGCAGTAAGTATAATAGACAGCGGTAAAGGTATCCCTCCCGAGGTACTTCCACATATATTTAAGCCCTTTTTTACTACTAAACCCAAAGGAGAAGGCACAGGGCTAGGGTTAGATATCTGTAAAAAAATTATCGATAAACATGAAGGCAGGATAACCGTAGAAAGCGAACCTGGAAAAACTAAATTTACTGTGTTCTTGCCCAAAAAAGTAGCGCAAAACCAAGGTATCGTAGAGCGCAAAATATAGAAAATAATTCGTACAAGTAAAATTTTTGCAATTTTACGAACTTTCAATTAGTTTTGAAAGTTATATCATGGAGAGTAATTTGGAAAAAGTTAGACAACTTTTTGTTACTCAATGGGGAGAAATGGCAAGCAACTGGGGTATAAGTAAAACTATGGGTCAGATATATGCACTGCTTTTCTCTCACCCCACCTACATGGATACAGATCAAATCATGCAACGCTTGAATATCAGCAGAGGAAATGCCAACATGAACATCCGCAACTTAGTAGAATGGGGACTACTCAAAAAAGTAACAGTTGAAAACTCACGAAAAGAATACTTCGAAGCTGAAAGAGACATGTTTGTCGTTTCCACTACCATCATCAAACAAAGGCAAATTAGAGAACTTCAACCCATCAATCAATTACTCAACGAAGTACTTCACAAACTTCGTTATAATGACAATGGAGAAATCCGAACACTTACCCCAGAGGAGAAAGAATATGAAAAGAAAATTTTAGAAATAGTCAACTTTTTAGAACTATTTAACTCCGTTTCTATGGCTATGCTTCCTTTATTGAGTAAAAAAAAATTAGAGGTCATCAATAAAATTCATAAACTTATTTCAAATATCAAGTAGTGTAGGTATGGCAATAGATATTCGTAAAAAAACCACTCAGATAATCAAGGATTTACATGCAAGAGAGTCTATGCGGTTAGGGTGGTACCGCTCATTTATATGGAAGGACGGGCAAACGCTGAGAAAATTGCGAGAAAGAAAGTCTAATCACCAAGCTTTTTTGAAAGATTTACTCCGAAAAAGAAATCTCAAACCTGCGTGGTATGCGCAATTATTTTACTACGTAGGTACTTTGTTGGGTTGGATAACTAGTGTTCTTCCTCAAAAATGGGCGTTCAGAATAGAACGGACTCTGGAGAGATGGATCCTGATGCGATACCAAAAGTATCTTGAGAAGCTTCGTTTATACGCAGATCTGCGCACCATGATAGAAGCAGTACAATTGCAGAAAATCAACCACAACGAACCCGCTCCTGATGTTTTACATTATTTGCAGCACTCCATCCAAGAGGAGGAAAGACTATTACAGACATCTATTCCAAAAGCATAACCTGCACTCGATTTTACGGCGAGCAAAAATACAGATACAAGATTTTTAATAATAGGATTTTATTTCTTGGGCGTGTCCCTCGCTGCGCTCGGGTCGGGCTACTACGCACTATGCTTCGCTTCGGTGCTTCGCTACGCTTCGCACTGCCTAACGGCATGCTCCGTATCCCTCACGCAAGTTGTATTTTGATGTTTTACCTTGTTTTTATATATACTCTTGCTTTACCTTGTTTAATACTCATTATCAACTACTTACAAGGTAAAAATTTTTATTTTGTTTTATCTGCGCTCTTCTTATCTTGTTTTGCATTGATTTTCAATCACGTACAAGGTTAAATCTTGAATATATGGACTTTATACTACTCTTTAACTCTGAACAATCAGCTTTTACTTTATTTTAGATTGATTTTCAATAATTTACAAGGTCAAAGTATATTTTTACCTTGTTTAGTATTCATTTTCAGTTACTTACAGGGTAGAACTTTGAGTAAATAGCACCTGACGACCTGCCAAGGCTCTTGCGTGAGGCATGCGGAGGGTGCGTCAGCAGTGTGTAGCGATAGCGAAGCACCGAAGCAATAGCGCACCCGTAGCACGCCGACCTTGTGGGCATACGCGCAACGTAACGCCCACAAGGACACGCCCAAAAAATTAAAACTTAACCTTTCAAAATAACTTTTTATGTAAAGAAAAAATAGACTCAATAAGATAATGCATCAAAATACGGCTTGCGTGAGGGATACGGAGCATGCCGTCAGGCAGTGCGAAGCGATAGCGTAGCACCGTAGCGAAGCGTAGTGCGTAGTAGCCCGACCCGAGCGTCAGCGAGGGACACGCCCAAATTAGCTTACTACACTCGCAAACAAAAAACTAAAATTGTCAAGTTGTAAAAAATACAGTCAAAGTTTAAATAAAAATTTGCAATTTTTAAGAATAGTTGTAATTTTGTAATCCATATACATTGATTATGAAAACAGGACTCTCTTTTGTTCTTAACGTATTATTAGGTTTAACGTTAATCATAGCTCAATCACCTACCCCGAAGCAAGCTATGGCCGCCTACGAGCAAGCAGAGTATGAGGAATGCGTACAAATGGTAAGTAAAGTGCTAAAAAAAGCAGGGGGAAGTGATAGAGTAAAGCTTTTACTTTATCGAGCCGAGTCATACTATCAGCTCTCCAAAGATCCCAAAACCGCAGAGAAGTATCCTAATGCCATTGAATTGGCTACAAAAGACGCTATGACTGCTACGCGATCCGCATCCCCAAAAGACAAAAACATAAAAAAATTTCGCCCGTTTTTAGATACTATTAGTAATATCACTGTTCGCAAGGGCATGGAGTTGTATAACCAAAAAAAATATTCAGAAGCAAAACCTATTTTTATACAAGCTGGTAAAATAGACCCCAATGGTATGGGATATTACTATGCAGGTAAATGCGCCTTGAACAATAATGAGAAAGACTATATAAACAGCTTCACCCCTATTGCGGAAGCACAATATGCAGACTTCAAGAGTAAAAAACCAAAGTTGAAAGATAAGTATAACTCCGAAGTTTTTGCAGAGTTAATTCGCTATTATGCACAGGTAAACAATTACCTCAAAGCACAAGAGTTGCTTATGCAAGCTACTGAAATGTTCCCGAACGATAGTAAAGTAAAAGAACTGAAAATGACCCCTATCATGCAAACTACCAAAAAAAAGGACCCCAAAACTAAGAAACTCAAATTTTTCTATGAACCATACACAACAGAACAAATTACTTTTGCAGACTCTTTAATCAATGCTCACAAGTCTACTATTGATATTTTAGCTACTGAGGTGAACAAAAAACGTCCCTCACCCGCTGCATTGAGTACAGAACTTTGTCGTAGTGCAACTTTACATGCTTGGGATATGCGAACTATCAATTATTATTCTAGCGCTGGCGTTAATAAGTCCGATGCCACAAAGCGAGCTAAACAAGCAGGATACGAAGGTAAATGTGTGGAATGTATATATGTAGGTACAAAAGACCCCGCAGAAGTATTAAAAGCATGGATGGCACAAGAGGTATCTCAAATGAATCTTACCAAGCCTGATGCCAAGCAAATGGGTGTAGGAATTGTGCCTGTTGCCGAACACAATTCCATTCCCGAACAAAAAACCGAAGGTTTTTTTTGGGTTATTGTACTGGGTAACAAATAGCATGTCAATCAATCCATCAGGGGGGCGCAAGTGTCAGTCGTGCATTAGGTATGAGGTCTAAAAAATAATTTTACTTTTGGGCGTGTCCCTCGCTGCGCTTCGGGTCGGCGTGCTGCGGGCTGCGCTATCGCTGCGGTGCTTCGCTGCGCTACGCACTGCTCACGCACCCTCCGCATGCCTCACGCAGTAGCCTTTGGATGTTTTACCTGGTTTGTGTACATACATTTGCTTTATCTTATTTGATGCTCATTATCAAACACTTACAAGGTTAAAATTTTTTACCTTGTTTTAGTTACACCTTTTTACCGTATTTTGCATTGATTTTCAAGTATATACAAGGTTAAACCCTGAATAGAGGAACTTTACACGCTGCTTTAACCCTGATTAAATAAGCTTTACCTTGTTTTGCATTCACTTTCAGATGTTTACAAGGTCAAAATATATTTTTACCTTGTTTAATCTTCATTTTCAAGTACTTACAAGGTCACGTTTTGTACAAGTGGGATTAGTTTGATAGCTGCTTGCGTGAGGCATGCGAAGGGCAAGCCGTCAGGCTTGGTGCG
>JANWVE010000149.1 GCA_025057675.1 Bacteroidia bacterium | reverse complement strand
TCATTATGCAATGTTAGACATTTTTTTACTTTGTGGCAAAAATATGAAAAAACTTTGTGGGTTAATTGTATGTTGCTTATTTTGCGGTTCAATCTCTGCACAGGTAAAAGTAGGTAACACGATATTTGAAAAAATGTATTTTTATCAAGATACTTTGTATCAAGATAGTGTCAAGCAGTTTCAGGTTATATTTACGTGTAAGCAGCCGCTGCGTTTTATTCGTTACGATGCGCCGCCGTACATACGGATAGATTTACCTGCTGCACCTTTGGAAGTCAATCAAAAATATAGTGTTACCTTATGGATATCAGCACATAGGATTAAAAAAGTAGGTCATTTTCAAACGCTTGTCAAGCTATATACAAATGAAGCGCAAGAAAATGAAAAAGTGCTTTACGTATCAGGCATTGTGCGACCTTATCCCAAAAAATACACGCTCCAAGAGTTAGCTTATTTACCTCAAATTAAAGTCTATCCTAATCCTTATCAGGTAGGTAAGGTAAAGAGAGGTTCAAAGGTTGAAGTGGCTTTTACGGTAGAGAACACAGGTGCAGCTCCCTTACAGATTTTAAATACTAAGACAGAGTGTGGTTGTACAGAGTGGCAAGTAGATACTACAGCTATTTTACCCAAGCAAAAGCGATACATTCGTTTTAGGTTGGACACACAAGATTTAGAGCGTATTAGCAGCGAAATTTGGCTTTGGACAGATGCGGCAAATTTACCTGAAATTAAGTTACGGATTGAAGGTGAAATATTTTAATATATTAGGATGATTTAGTTTTTTTGGGGCGTACCTCCGCTCATGTTTTGCTTGCGCTTATGCCCAAGAGACACACCGAAAAGTAAATTCTATCAATAAACTATCAATAAATAGGATAAAAATACACGCGCTACCAAGTGAAAATGCGCTTTTTATGTTATGCGTTAGAGGGTACTTTATCCTGTATATTATCTTCTGCTTTTGAAAATACTTTGTTTTTTTTCTTTTCTTTTTTAAGAAAGTACTTCATCAATCCCCCGCTAGTCATACTAGTAATAAGTGCCATAATTACTAAACCAACAAATACTTTTTCATCAATAATTTTATACTCTAATGCAATCAAGCCTAGGATAATTTCCATAGCTCCTCTGGCATTTAACCCTGCACCTACGACAAGTGCTTGATAACTCCTTAATCCCGAGATATACCCCCCCACAAAAGAACCTAAAAACTTAGCTAAAAAAGCCACGGATAAAATAGCTAAGACAATTGAAAGATCAAAGTTAGCAATAAAGTTTACCCTTAATCCCACAGATGCAAAAAACAATGGGGCAAAAATGTTTGTTACAAATTGATAAACAATCTCTCTGGATTTTTCACTAAAATAGAAAGAGTCACCAAAGGCAATACCGACAATAAAAGCCCCAAATAAAGCGTGTATGCCTATGTACTCTGTAAAGGCGGCCCCCGCAAAACAAGTACACAAAGCAAATGTGATAATACCTCCTTGTCCTGCAAAATTTTGCTTGAATAAAGGTAAAAGTTTGTTAATTATCCACCTACCTGCGGTCAGAGTAATAACGGTGAACAAAACCGTCATCAGCAAAGTAAAAGCTATACTGTATTGATGATGTGTAGTACCTATGTTACTCAAAATTACGGATAATAAAAGCCACCCTATGATATCCGATAGGGTAGCCGAAGCAATAATAATACTACCTAAATCTGTTTTAATAAGAGAAAGGTCTAATAAAATTTTTGCAATAACAGGTAATGCAGAAATAGATAAAGCTGTGCCTGAGAACATAGCAAACAATAATTGGTCTGTGCTTAGGTCTAAATAAGGATGCGCTATCCAACCTATACCAAACCCTAGTATAAACGGTATTAGTGTGCCTGTGGCGGTAATGATAATAGAGACCTTTCCTCGTTTGAGAATGTTCTCAAATTCCACTTCCATACCTGCTACAAACATTAAGAAAACCATGCTTACAGAAGTTAAGCCATCGTATGCTATGTAAGCATTTTTGTGTGTCTTGAATAGCCAATCAATAAAGCTGGGGAATAGCCCTCCAATGAGAGTGGGACCGATAAAAATACCTGCAAATAATTCACCTATTACCGTAGGTTGGCGGAATCTGCGCGCCGCTTCTCCAAAAATACGCGCAGTGATTAACAAAACACTGATTTGAATAAGCAGAAACAGAACGTCTGCATGCGCTAATTTTGGCACAATGGTGCAAAAATACTCAAATTTTCATAATACTTGGTTCATCTTTCTATATTAAATCTCTATTATGTTACCTTTGATATCAATTTTGAGTATTAAGAAAGAATGGGTTATCGTCATAAAAAGAGAGTATTAGAGCAATCTGATGAGATTGAGTTTTAATTTTTTGGGCGTGTCCTTGCTTGCGTTTCGCTGCGCTCATGCAAGCAAGGTCGGCGTGCTACGGGCTAACGGTGCTGCGCCCCACCCGCCCACCCCCTGGGCAATAGTTGGAGAGTGGGCGAGGGGCTTCGCACCGTGCTGACGCACGCCCTCCGCATGCCTCACGCAAAGAACGCTGCTACTAAACAAAACCCATTTAATCCAAGTTTAACCTTGTAAATAACTGAAAATAAGTATCGAACAAGGTAAAGCAAAACCATGCTTAAAACCAAGTAAAACCTCAAAATGCGGGGTTAAACTGCGTGAGGGATACGCAGCATGCCGTTAGGCAGTGCGAAGCGCAGCGTAGCACCGCAGCGCACGCGTAGTGCGGAGTAGCCCGACCCGAGCGTTAGCGAGGGGCACGCCCAGAAAAAATAAGACTATTTTTAGATTAATGTAAGTCAAAAAACTACCAAACAGAGATTCAATAATGCTACTATTTTAATTTACTTCAAATAATCACATATCTTGCCTACTAAACTGGCAAAGTTTCCAATTCCATCAATGTTTTCAAAGTTATTCAACACATAAATACCGCCGCCTAGTCTTTGATCATCTAAAATTAGTTGTACTTCAGTAGTTTTAACAGTTGCTTTTTCTTTGCCTTTTTGGGTATATTTTGTAAAGTCTTTGCTTTTTGCCCAATCTAATGTAACAAAAGCGTATTTTAATGAAATATTTTGCTTTGTGAATATAACTTCATACTTGTCCTTTCCATACTTAGCATCGAGTACATCACTATCCATTAGAAATAAATGCGATAAAAACTGACCTATTCTCTCTCTCGTTGTACCTTTTGCAGAGAGAATGAAAACCTTTCGAGTACTTGCAAAATTTTCTTTATTGTAGATGATGATATCACTATCAAAATGTTTAATGTGTCCAGTGTTATTTCGTTTAATACATAGTGAGTTGACTAAATTCCTGATGACTTCGTTTTCTGACTTATTGTTAGTAACCAAATAATCAAAGTGATTTTGTCTAAAATAATTTTCAAGCAAGTATATTACAACCTCCTCAACCAACTTTCCCAAAACACTATCTTTACTAGATTTTTCTTGTCTAGCTCTATCATTAGTTTTTGCTTTATTAAACTTTTTCGCATACATTAGTGCGTACTCATTAGCATCATCAAATGAAAAATATTCGTTTAAGTTGATACCCACTTTGAGAGGTCCTAAATTTTCTATGGGTTTTTTCAATTTTTGTTCAATAAATTCTGTATGGCTATACATTTGAAAAAAGGTTAAAAGAACATTGGTTGATATAGTTTTCTGCTAATTTGCAGTACTCTTGTGATTTATCTATACAAATGAATTTTCTGTTTGTTTTCAAAGCTACTATTCCTACTGTTCCACTTCCTGCAAAAGGGTCTAAGACAATATTTTCTTGATAGGAGTAAAATTTTATCAATCTATACACTAGTTCTTCTGGAAATGGAACAGGATGTCCTTTGGGTTGAGTTTGGGGTTTTATGTTCCAAAACGAATTGGAATACTCAATAAACTCTTGCTTGGTTATATCAATTTTATCTTTATCGCCTTCAAGTTTTCTGCTTTGCTTTGAAAAAACTAATATAAACTCATAGGGCTGAACAACGTAAGGATTACTAGGACTTTTCCAACTTCCCCATGCTGTCCTTTTGGAAATACTTTGCTTGTACCACAAAATATCTCCCCTCATGATATATCCCATTTTTCGCATTTGATTGATAACATCACAAAACAATGGCTGGTATTCGCCATCAGCGGTAACACTGGGTACATTGATGCATATTCTTCCGCCAGGGACAAGTACATCATAACAAGCCCGCCAAGCTGTTTCTAAAAAGTCTAGATACTCCTTGTAAGGTAACAAGTCATTGTGATTATCATATGCAATCCCCACATTATAAGGTGGAGAAGTGATTATCAAATGAATAAAATTTTTAGGCATTTTTTGCATGACCTCAATACAATCTCCACAAATTACCTTGTTAACCCAAGCACTTTTGTCATCAAAATGTAAGTCATCTATTGTAAGCATACTTAACTGCACTTTATATATTTCTGCAAAAATAATTTTTTAGCGGAAGTACAAGTAAACTAATCTCACTTATACAAAATGTAATCTCGTAAGTACCTGAATATTGTAGTTTGAGTTTCCTATCTCAAACAAATAAAGACATAATTACAAAGGTAAAATTTGGACATCCAAAATTAAAGTGTTATCAAAAATGCATATATTCAAGGTTTGACTTTTCAAATTATTGAAAATCAATATCAAAAAAAGTAAAGTAAGATCACTTCAAACAAAGTAAAAAATTTTAACATTGTAAGCATTTGATAATGAGCATCAAACAAGGTAAAGCAGGGATATGTGTAAAAACGAAATAAAACCTCAAAATGCAGGGTTAAACTGCGTGAGGGATACGCAGCATGCCGTTAGGCAGTGCGAAGCGCAGCGTAGCACCGCAGCGCACGCGTAGTGCGGAGTAGCCCGACCCGAGCATTAGCGAGGGGCACGCCCAAAAAATCAAATAAAATATCACCTCAATCAGCTATAAGATCCCGCCCTGATGAAATATCAAAATACCTGTCAAAAAATTGAAGAAGTTTCTCCAAAACTCTTGCCTTTTTCTCCTTACGCTCCGAATTGGGCGTAAAACGAGACATTGGGGGCAAAATACTAATTAACTCTGTGCCCAAAGTGCTTACCCTCCCACTGCGAAAAGCATTGTACATGAATTTATATGTCTCCTTTTCATCTAACTGCTCTTCCTGTATGATTTTTTCTAAGTCCTCTTTCTGTTTCTTTTTTACAAACGCCTCCCATTCAGAATCAATGTCCGAATTAGAACTAAGAGTACCAATAAACTGCTCAATCAATTCTTTTTTGTTCCGCAAATTTACGCTAGAACTAATAGTCTTTCTGATATCTACCATTATTTCATTACCCTGAGTATGGTCTTCGTAATATTTTTTCACTAACTCTAAAATGTAGTCAATGTTTATCTCTACTTGCCTGATAAGTTCCATTTCAAACACTAAATCATCATTGATGTATTCTTTTTCTACATCCTGTTTCTTGCGATATATTTCATGCAAGGTAATATAAGTGCCTTGATAGTCTTGTACTTCCCTCTCCGACAAAATCTCTTTTCCCTCAAATTCATCAAAAGATTGAAGGAGGTTTCTCATACGCAAAAAACTCCCATATAACTGAATAAACTCTTTTTGACTCTGCTGATCATCAATCCATTGACTGGCAGGAAATTTCTCTCTCAACTTCTGGACTAACTCTACATAACCTTGTACTTTTTTATCGTTCTCTTCATAACCATTGTAATAATCTTGAAAAGTTCTCAATAAAATTATCCCCGATGCCTCTTTGTTACCAAAAAGGGCAATGGCTTCATTTGTATCTTCTTCCAGATTACGAAAACATACAATATTGCCAAAAGTCTTTACCGTATTCAAAATGCGGTTAGTACGTGAATAAGCTTGCAATAAACCATGATAGCGCAAATTTTTATCTACCCACAACGTATTGAGCGTAGTAGCATCAAATCCTGTAAGAAACATATTGACTACTAACAAAATATCTATTTCTCGGTTTTTGAGGCGTTTGCTCAAATCCTTGTAATAATTCTGAAACTTATCTGAAGAGGTGTCGTAAGTCGTTCCGAACATCGTATTGTAGTCTTGAATAGCTTGCTCCAAAAAATCCCGTGCGCTTTTGTCCAAACCGCTAGTATCCTCAGGGTTTTCATCTATGATGCCATCTATGGCTTCATCATTTGCGCCAAAACTGTAAATCATAGCTACTCTTAACCTCTTTTCAGAAGAAAGTTGAGCTTGCTGCTTTTTGAACCTTGCATAATAGAGAATAGCCATTTCAATAGAATCTACGGCAAAAATAGAGTTAAACCCTGCTAATCTGCGGTCATTGAGATTGTAGTAAATGTTCCTTTTCGTTTTTTGGTCAAAATGCTCTAAAATGTACTTTACAATGTTTTCTATCCGCTGGGGCGACTTTAAGGCAGCTTCTCTGTCTATATCTCTCACTTTCTTATTCTCAATGTTTTCTACTTCCTTGAAAGTAGAAACATAATCTACTCGAAATGGCAGCACGTTGCCATCTCTAATGGCATCTACAATAGTGTACGTGTGTAGTCTACTGCCAAATAGTTGGTCAGTGGTTTTGCGAATAGTCTTTCCATTTACTTGGGCATTTACTGTAAAAATAGGCGTACCTGTAAAACCAAAAATATGATATACTCAATGGAAAGAGGTTTTAGACTTATGGACATGAAAATTCCAAGAAATTAGTGTCTCTAATTCCTGCTGGTA
>JANWVE010000148.1 GCA_025057675.1 Bacteroidia bacterium | reverse complement strand
TGTCCTTGTGGGCGTTTCGCTGGCGCTCATGCCCACAAGGTCGGCGTGCTGCGGGCTAACGGTGCTGCGCCCCACCCGCCCACCCCCTGGTTATGGGGTTAAGGGCGTGAGCGAGGGGCTTCGCACCGTGCTGACGCACGCCCTTCGCATGCCTCACGCAAGCTGCCATTAAACTGAATTTCATCTATTTAATACTTAATCTTGTAAATATCTGAAAATGAAAACTAAACAAGGTAAAAATATACTTTTAACCTTGTAAATGTTTGAAAATCAATTGAAAATAAGGTAAAATTTAGGGACTCAAAGTTAAAGGGTTGAGTAAAATCAACGTGTTCAAGGTTTAATCCTGTATCTACTTGAAAATGAATAGAAAACAAGATAAAATGAGTGCAGTTCAAACAAGGTAGAGGAACTTAGCCTTGTAAGTATCTGATAATGAATATCAAACAAGGTAAAGCAAGAGTATGCATAAAAGCAAGGCAAAACATCAGAATACTGTTTGCGTGAGGCATGCGGAGGGTGCGTCAGCAGTGCGGAGCGCAGCGTAGCACCGAAGCGATAGCGTAGCCCGCAGCACGCCGACCCGAGCGCAGCGAGGGACACGCCCAAAAAAATTGATTCACAAAAAACTTATTAAATGTAGCTTAAATGTAGTAAAAAAAACTTTATATCCAAGTTTCAACTTGCATTCGAGTAGTTTCGTCTGTGTGAAGCAGATCCTCTACACTGGGATGTGAAATATACGGCATTTGGGACATAGCTCGGTCAATCAACTCGGGAATTTGTAGAAAACCTATCTTCTGATGTAAAAAAGCATGGACAGCTACTTCATTAGCGGCATTTAGTACGCAAGGCATATTTCCGCCTGCTTTCATAGCCTCAATTGCCATTGATAAACAAGAGAATGTATCTGTATCAGGTAGTTCGAAAGTAAGACTTGGATAGTCTAAAAAATTAAGCCGTGTAAAGTCATTGTGCCATCTTTGAGGATAAGAGAGAGCATATTGAATAGGTAATTTCATGTCTGGTAACCCCATCTGCGCTTTCATACTACCATCATTAAACTGCACCATAGAGTGAATAATAGACTGCGGATGCACTACAACCTCTATTTGTTGCGGTAGCAAATGAAATAACCATTTTGCCTCAATAACCTCCAACCCCTTATTCATGAGAGTAGCAGAGTCTATCGTAATTTTTGCTCCCATAGACCAGTTTGGGTGTTTGAGAGCTTGCTGTGGAGTAATATGGGTCAAATCTTGCTTTTTTTTACCTCTAAACGGTCCTCCTGATGCTGTTAAATATATTTTTTCTATACTCTTATCAGGCTCGCCCACTAAACACTGAAAAATAGCCGAGTGTTCTGAGTCTACAGGGAGTAATTGTACATCATGTATTTGACAAAGTTTTGTTATCAACTCGCCTGCTACAACTAACGTTTCTTTATTTGCCAGAGCAATGTTTTTTTTGTGCTTTATGGCTTGTATGGTAGGTTCTAACCCTGAAAATCCGACCAGGGCTGTTAATACTACCTCTACACTTTCCAAGGTAACCACCTCTAATAATCCTTCCCTACCCGATAAAACGCATATAGGTAGTTTTTTTAAGGCATCTTTTACAGTTACATAATGCTCTTGGTTGATGACGACGTACTCGGGTAGAAAGGTTTTAGCTTGTTCAATTAAAAGTTTATAGTTATTTCCAGCCGTTAGAGCTGTGGCTTTAAGGGTATTAGGATGCTGTTGAATAACTTGCAGGGCTTGTGTTCCAATAGAACCCGTTGAACCCAGGATAGCTATTTTTTTCAAGGTTAAATGTACTTTTGAGTATTTAACATTATGTATTAAAGATGGTTTCAAAGATGTTTTATTTCAGTACATCAACGCCGCCAAAACCTTCTTCTGTGATGTCACCGATTCCATTATCCCATATAAACTCATGAATTTTTGGGTGGGCGTACAGTACAAAAGGCATTAAATAAGTTCTTACCTTTCCGTATTTGATAGTAGTATATTCCCGAGATACTTCTTTACGTTGATTTTTCATTCGTTCGAGGTACTCTTTATCAGGTATAAATTGAAACTCTGTCATCTGATTGTAGGGCAGTGAGTCACCATAAAATTGTATCATTCTTCTGATAGTGCTGTCAAATAATTTATCAGAAAAAGTCTCACTTTCAGATGAATGGACATTGTGTTCATCTTTATCTAGGACCAAAGGCGATAGGGATAAATACTTTATAGCACGGTGAAAGTTAGGGGCAGGAATTACTTCTGTTTGTATAGGATTAACTAAAATATCCCCAATTTTAATAACAGGTATTCTGAAAAACTCATCTAGTACTTTATCTACAAAGGCTTCTATTGGTGAACTTATAACCCAAGATAGTTTTTTAGATTGAAAATTAAGTGCGTTGTTTTCTACTTTACTGAATCCTTTTATTCCTGAAAAAGTAAACCATGTAAATTCTTTAGGTTCTTTGGCATAAGGTTTTATGATAGGTTCAAAAACAGAGTACTTTTTTTCTACAATACTCAAGATAAGTTGATAGAGTTCATTGAGATGATTAAAAGGGACTAATCCATATTTACTTTGTTTGTTTAATATAATCTTGACCTTCATGGTAATTATTTTTACTTAATTTTCATCAAATTGCAATACTAACCAAAAATCATTTAAGAGTAAAAAAATAGTTACGAGTTTGTTCAAAAGAATTACAATCCGGAGCGGAAGTGCATTATATCTCCATCTTGAACGATGTAGTCTTTACCTTCTATACGGAGTTTTCCTGCATCTTTTACGGCTTGTTCTCCGCCGTATTGTATAAAATCTTCATAGCTGATAACCTCCGCACGGATAAAAGCTTTTTCAAAATCACTGTGAATAACTCCTGCGGCTTGTGGTGCTTTGGCTCCTTTGGGGATAGTCCACGCTCGTACTTCTTTAGGTCCTGCGGTAAAGTAAGTAATCAGGTTTAATAATTTATACGCTGCACGAATAACTTTGTTTAATCCTGGTTCTTCCCAACCTAATGCCTCTAAAAATTCTTTTCGTTCAGAGTCGTTCTCCATTGAAGCTATTTCTGCTTCTAAGGCCGCACAAACTAAAACGACTTCAGCACCTTCTTTTTGGGCAACCTCTTGTACTCTTCGGGTGTGTTCATTTCCAGTTTCTACGTCGTGTTCGGATACGTTGCACACATACATTACAGGCTTATCGGTAAGTAAGTTCAAATCTGCGATTAACGCACGGGCTTCGGGGGTTGTAATTAAAGTTCTTGCATGGTTTCCTGTTTCTAAGTGTTTCTTAAAAGTAAGTAATACATTCTCTGTTTGTTGGGCTATTTTATCCCCTGTTTTAGCGGCTCGGCTTATTTTTTCTAGTTTTTTGTCAATTGTTTCAAGGTCTTTTAATTGTAGTTCTATATCAATAATTTCTTTGTCTGCAATAGCATCTACTTTTCCATTAACATGGACCACATTGGGATCTTCAAAACAACGGATTACATGCAAAATTGCGTCTACTTCCCGAATATGGGAGAGAAACTTATTCCCTAATCCCTCATTATTACTTGCACCTTTAACCAAACCAGCAATATCTACGATCTGAACCACCGTAGGAACTATATTTTGGGGTTTTACTATCTCTGCTAACGTGTTTAAGCGTTTATCAGGAACTATGATTGTACCCAGGTTAGGTTCTATGGTACAAAAAGGGTAGTTAGCTGCTTCTGCTTTGCCCGTAGAAATGGCGTTAAATAAGGTTGACTTTCCTACGTTAGGTAAGCCCACGATACCGCATTTCAAGCTCATATCGGGGGCAAAATTGAGTATTTGCTGTTATTTATGCAAGTCAAAAAATCAAATTAGCGAACAAAAAGCTTGTAATTTTTAGTCTTGCCGTCGCAGGTAATACTTAAAAGGTACAGGGAAGAAGTTAGTTTAAGTGCCTCCTTATTGATGTTAATAGTATTTAGCCCTGTAGAGAATATCTCGTTTTTAGCGATAGTTACTATCTTTTGACCAATGAGGGAATAGATTTCTATAGTAACAGGTTCTGTTTTGGACAAAGTAAAGGTGATAGTTGCGTTTTCAGTGATAGGATTTGGATAGATGATTACGTCTCCCAATACAGGTAAGTTCTGTTCTTTCGGGTCATCTACTGTTGCGGAGGCGCTAAAAACCACTGCTGCGCTTAGAAAGAACACTAATAAAAGTAAGGTAATATATTTTTTCATAATCAAAAATTCAACTTCTAATTACTACGCAAATATACAAAATAAGTTTGAGGAAATGCAAATATTTTTTCATATCTCTTAATATCTCTCCAAAACGAGGTTTTGTATTAAGTGGAATACATAAAAAATTAGGTTTTTATTTTTAGCGTGTCCTTGTGGGCGTTTCGCTTTGCTCATACCCACAAGGACATGCCAAAAAAATGATCAAAAAATAATCTTAATGGCTTTTGAAAAATTTGTATTTTTGCAAAACAATAGCGTCGCTTCAAGATATGAAAAAGTACTATATCTACGACGGACAAGAACAACAAGGTCCGTTTTCTTTGGAAGAACTTAAAACTAAATCTATATCCCACAACACTTTAATTTGGTACGAAGGCATAGAAAATTGGGTAGAGGCATCCCAAGTAGAAGAACTAAAACCACTTATTACCAATCTCAACACTACTCCTCCTGCTCCCCCTCCCATTTCAAAAACTGTAACACCTCATACCTACACTCAAAAACACAGCCCAAACAAAAAAAACACTGCATACATCGTACTTTCGGTTTTTGGACTAATGATCGTACTCTTTTCAATTATAGGATATATTTCAGAACAAAAAAAACGTAGATTAGAATTATTAAAAATATCAGAAGAGCAAGCTAGAGCAAAAGAAGAAGCATTGATTAAACAGCGCAAGGCAGAATCCGCAGCTATGGCAATCCAAAAGCACAAGGCAGAATCCGCAGCTATGGCAATCCAAAAAAAAATTGAAGCTGAAATAGAACAATCTAAAAGTGAGCTAAGAAAAAGATGGGATACATACGTAACAGCAGACAAAACATTTAGGACTTCTTTACTCGGAGGAATTAGTGATGTATATGTTACTGTTAATAACAACTGGGAATATCCGCTAGATAAAGTTGAAATAGAGGTAACTTACATAAGAGCAAGCGGAGATACTTACAAAACCGAAGTTGTAGAGTTTAGTAGTATACCCCCTTATGAAAAAATAACCAAAAAAGCCCCTAACTCCGACCGAGGTACAAACCTATCCCTACGATTTTTAACCGTAAAATCCAACAAACTAGGACTTGACTACGACGCAAGATATCTCGACATTGATAACTACTTTAAATACTTTCCATGTCCCAACTGAAAAATATAAACCAAGAGTAAGTTACGACAATACCTCTACATGCAGCACAAAATAAACGCTTATCCAGTAAAGAATACTTTAACTTTGTTTTTACTCACTTTCTCAATCTTATTTTTTGCTTGTAAGAAATTTTCTAAGAAACCTCTTTCACAAGGTAAAGCAGGAGAGATATACATCATTATGGATAAACGCCTGTTCTCTCATCCTGTTAAAAACATTATGGAACAGGTTTTTAACATGGAAAGTCCTTATCAAGTTAAGTATATCCCATTTCAAAGCTGGGAAGTACATAAAAAACAACGTAATTTACTTATAGTAGGCAATGTCAATGACGGTACTCTGATTAGTGAAGTTATTTTATCTCATTTGAGTCCTGCTTTGCAAGAAAATGCTAAACGAAACTTAGGTTTTATCAAAGTAGAGAACGATAGTTTTGCTGTACCTCAAAAAATTATTTACGCATACAGTGGTTCTGATTCCCTATTAGCCGAGCGATTTTTACAAAAGGGACATAACCTTGCTGACGAATTTCGCTTATTTGAACAAACACAAAAATACAAACAAATGTACGAACAAGGATTTGAGGAGCAGCTTAGCGAACAGGTATTTAGGCAACATGATTTTTATTTGAAATTACCCAAGAATACGGTTGTTCGAGATAGTAAATCTCAAGTGTTATCTTTATCTCATCCTAATTTTACGTTACAGGTAGTTTATGCAGATTCGGGGCAGGTTATTCCCAAAATTGAACCTATACAAGAGAAAAAGCAGCATATTTTTGAGTTCAAAAACATCAAAGTTTTATCTCTCTATGCTGATGAGGTAGTTCAGTATGTTTTTACTGATGAAGCACAAAAAAGGCGTTATGTGTTTGAAGGAAAGGCAAAAGGGATAGAACACATTGTTACTTTGCAGACTTTGTTTTCTACTTTTGAAAATGCGCCTGAACACAATGCAAGGTTAAAAATCAAATCTTTTAAGTGAGGTAGAGGTAGGTTTGCAGGCTTTAACTTCAAATAATTTTTTTATTTTGGGCGTGTCCCTCGCTGCGCTCGGGTCGGGCTACTTCGCACTACGCGTGCGCTTCGGTGCTTCGCTGCGCTTCGCACTGCCTAACGGCATGCTCCGTATCCCTCACGCAGCTACGCGCGTAGCAGGGTTATTACATGCAGCTCAACCCTGAAAACGTTTTTTCAAAAGTTGTGTAGAAAGGTGTTTTTTGGATGAACGTTGTTCGTCATTTTTTATGACTCTATTGGTATGCGAGGATACAAAGACTATAAAAAAACGATAATTCCTGTTTATTATAGTGCTAATTTGCTTTTTTTGTGTGCATACATCCGAATTTCAGGGGTAGAACATGAAATACCATTTTGTGGTTATATGCAGCTCTGGGGGCTATTTTGCTTTTTTTTATGAAAAGTACGGTTTTCGTCCTGTTTGAAAAAATTCAATTTTATTTGCACAACTTTGT
>JANWVE010000147.1 GCA_025057675.1 Bacteroidia bacterium | reverse complement strand
ACAATTTTTATTCCCCGATATTCATACCATTATACCACCTGATATGATTCACATTACTTAAAATGTCAACCATATTGAACATACCTTAAGTATTACAATTTCACGTGAAACATTTACACACTAAAAAAATATTTTTACAACTTTGAATTTTATTTTATGTTCTCATAGATTTATTTTTGAGATAAGCGTACTTAAATCAACATCAAGTTCTTTTACAGTAGGAATGGTGCCTAAGTAGTACTCAGGATTAGACATTTTTAGAATAATACGCTCTGTTTCTGGATTGTAGCCATTAAATATTATACCTTTTATAGGAATTTCACTCTGTTGTAGTATGCGAATAGTCAGTAAAGTATGGTTAATAGAACCTAAATAATGCTGGGATACAATTATGACAGGCAATCCAAGAAATCGTATCAAATCTAACATAGTTTGATAATCATTGATAGGAACTAAGATACCGCCCGCACCTTCAACTATGAGTCTCGGATATTGATGCGTATCAAAGCTAGCGAAATCAAGTAATGAAATTTGTTTTTGTTCAATTTTAGCAGCAATGTGTGGAGATGCGGGCATGTCTAAAACATGAACTGGTGGTATAAAATGTGCGTCTGGCAGGCAAGTCAGACGTCTTACAAAGTCAGTATCTGTACCTGTATATGTACCTGCTTGTATGGGTTTCCAATATGCCGCATTTAGTTTATACGCAAGAATAGCAGATACAAATGTTTTACCAACCCCTGTGCCTATTCCTGTTATAAAATACTGGTGTTTATCCATAGTACAAAGTTACAAAAGTTACGTACTTTTGCATCATGAAGCGAGTCACTTTTCATACCATAGATAGAATTAATTTCAGGTTGAGACATGTAAGTAAAATAAGATCCTGGTTAGAGGAGTGTGCTAAACAAGAAGGTAAAGAGATAGTGTCTTTGGTGTATGTATTTTGTAATGATGAATATCTTCTGAGTCTCAATCAAAAATTCTTGAACCATGACACTTACACAGACATCATTACATTTGATTATTCACAGCAGGATAAAATTATAGGAGAGGCTTACCTTTCCATAGAAAGAATAAAAGAAAATGCCGTAATATACAAAGTATCCTTTCAAAATGAACTTTTACGGGTATTAGTACATGGACTACTACATCTATGCGGATACAAAGACAAAACTAACTCTCAATGCAGATTGATACGCAACAAAGAAAACGAAAAGATACTCTTGTTTTCACGTTTCACGTGAAACAAAACAATAAATCAAAGCTGTTTTTAAAAATTCCACGTGGAACAAAGTTGTTTTTTGTTTAGTTTGTTAAACCTGCAATTAGGTCGTATTTGGTTATTATATCTATGGTACTATCATCTAATTTGACGAGTAATGCAGGATTGTCCTTTGTAATCATTTTAGTCATGGCATCTACAGTAGTATAAGGCATAACAAATGGAAAAGGATAACCCATGATACTTTCTACAGGTTGACCCTTTGCAGAAGGATCATCAATTAACTTATTTAATAATCTACTTTCTGTAATGCTTCCAACAACTTCTCCATTTTCCATTACCGGCATTTGAGAGATATTTTTTTCTTGCATTATTCTTGCTACCTGTGCTAAGGTATCCGTTTTATTCGCTGCAATAAATTGGTAATCCTTACTCTTACGTTTAACCAAATCTAATGCGGTGAGTTGTGTCTCCTCTTCTAAATAACCATTCTCCTTCATCCATGTATCATTGTATATCTTAGCAATATATCTGCTACCATGGTCAGGTAAGATAATCACCATTACATCATCAGAACTTAATTTCTCTGCATAGCGAAGCGCACCAGCTACGGCAGCACCACAAGAACCGCCTACAAATAAACCTTCTAATCGCGCTAATTTACGGGTCATCAAAAAGGCTTCTTTGTCCGTTACCTTCTCAATCTCATCAATCAAGTCAAAATGAACATTTCCTGGTAAATTATCCTGACCTATACCCTCAATTCTGTATGGATAAATCTCATTCTCATCAAAAATACCTGTTTCTTTGTACTTTTTGAATACCGAACCATACGTATCTATGCCAATGACTTTTATATTAGGATTTTTTTCTTTGAGGTACTTAGCCACCCCCGATATGGTGCCACCTGTACCTATACCTGCTACATAGTGTGTAATTTTACCATCGGTCTGCTCCCATATTTCAGGTCCTGTAACTTCATAATGTGCCTTAAAATTAGATGGATTTTCATACTGATTAGGAAAATAAGAATTAGGTATTTCTTGATTAAGGCGTAAAGCTACATTATGATAATTTTGAGGGTCGTCATGAGGAACTGCGGTAGGACATACTATTACTTCTGCACCTAATGCACGTAAAATATCTATCTTTTCTTTACTTTGTTTATCATTTGTAGTGAAAATACAACGATACCCTTTGATAGCAGCAACTAAGGCTAATCCCATTCCTGTGTTACCTGATGTACCTTCAATAATGGTCCCTCCAGGTTTGAGTAACCCTGCTTTTTCAGCATCCTCTATCATTTTTAAGCCAATACGATCTTTTACAGAATTTCCAGGGTTAAAGTACTCTACCTTAACTAATATCAAAGGTTTGAGATGTGAAGCAATTGTATTAAGTTTAATTAAAGGTGTATTCCCAATAGTTTCCAATATGTTATTATAGTATTTCATGATACAAAACTAAATAAAATACAGATAATTTGAAATTATTTGATGAGGCTACGTACCGAATAAAAACATGCAACTCAGATTATTTTTATATATTTACACTATGAAATTCAACTTAATCCTTGTCTTCATTATTTCAAGTTTATTGTTATCTACGGTAGCTTGTAAAAGCGGTGCAAACAAAGAAAAGAGCAAACAGGATACAGTTGCTAATCAAGTAGATACCGCTAAAAAATCTCAACCCAGCATCAATGTAGAAGATCTAGTAGATAAAATTGACAAAAAGAGAGCAGAGATAGAAGGACTAAACTTAAAACCAATTGAAGTGAATACAAATACCCTTCGTGAAAAAGTAAAACAAAAGTGGAGTAAAATTCATTACTACGTACAAGATGGTAAAGTGGTGAGAATAAAAACCTATCCCCATGCAAACGTTTCAAAACGAACAGAAGAATTTTACTTGGACAACTCTACCTTAATTCTTGCCGTGATAGAGGATAATGGAGATAATAAAAAAGGAGAACCCAAAGAAAAGTTAGATAAAATGTATTATTATGACAATGGCAAGTTTATCAAAGAAATTAAAAATAATTCAGAAGCAGAATTTAACATTAAGCAGAGTGATGCTGAAGAATTGCTAATAGAATGCAATGAATACTTAGAGGTATTTAGGCAAAGAAAAAATTAAATTTTATCTCTCGGAGAAATTAAACAAGTGCGTCCCTAAAAATGAGGAACGCACATTTTTATTTTATTAAAATTAAAATGTTGGTAAATACTCTCTTAGATTTGTACTCAAAGTGCTGGAATTTTCTTTTTTGTGCCGTAAAAACCACTGGTATAAAGAAGCATCATCATAGACGCGAACCATAGCTGCATGACCTTCATTCTTGTAAATAGTGAAGCGTACGTTTCCGTTAATTTTACGTAATTCTTCTATCATTGCGATAGAGGATTGTATGCCTACGAGAGGGTCTTTATCACCGTGGAATACCCAGGTAGGTACATTTTTCAAACGTTCTACATCTTTGACATCACCCCCTCCGCAGACGGGTGCAATTGCGGCAAACAAATCAGGGTATTGACCTGCGGTCATCCAGCACCCGAAGCCGCCCATACTCATGCCTGTAAGATATCTACGCGTACTATCAATACGATAGTGTTTTTGCAAAGTATCTATCATCTGCTTGATTAGCATGGGACTCCATCCTTTATTAGTTTGGGGAGCTACCACAATGAAATTGCTTAAATCTACATTACCTTTATCTACGGTATAAGGAACGCCATAACCTCTAACTCTGTGTAAATCTGTACCTTGTGCGCTCCTGCCATGTAGATACAAAATAAATGGAAAGACTGAGTCTTTTTTAGCTTCGTAATCTTTGGGTAAATTTATCCAAAAAGGATAAGGATATTTTTTATCTCGCACTGCTTTCATAGGGGTTTTAGGCAGATACCATTGTGCTATACTGCTTTTGATGAGCAAAATGGTTAGAATAAAGAACGTAATACGAAGCATGCCGCAAAAGTAGAGAATATGGATTATTTTGCCAAACTTATTTTTGAGAATTGTGTAGGGCGTGTCCTTGCCTGCGTTTCGCTTAGCACTCATGCAGGCAAGGTCGGCGTGCTACGGGCTACGCTTCGCTTCGGTGCTGCGCCCCACCCGCCCACCCCCTGGTTATGGAGTTAACGGTGTGGGCGAGGGGCTTCGCACCAAGCCTGAAGGCTTGCCCTTCGCATGCCTCACGCAAGCTGCTAATAAACTAATCCATTTATTCAAACCTTAACCTTGTAAGTACCTGACGTAAAACACATAAACTACAAAGGCAAAACTTGCACATTCAGGGTTAGAAGGTAATAAAAAGTCCATCTATTCAAGGTTTAACCTTTTACATAATTGAAAATCAATTCAAAACAAGATAAAAAAATCGAGATTCAAACAAGGTAAAAAAATTTAACTTTGTAAGTAGTTGATAGTGAGTATCAAAACAGGGTAAAGCAGGAGTATGTATAAAACAAGGTGTAAGGGCAAAATACAGCTTGCGTGAGGGCTATGGAGCATGCCGTAGGGCAGTGCGAAGCGTTAGCGTAGCACCGCAGCGTACGCGTAGTGCGGAATAGCCCGACCCGAGCGTTAGCGAGGGACACGCCCAAAAAAACTAAAAAAATAAATAAAATAAGCTTGTAAAATTTTGTATGACTTAGTCTATTTGCTTAATTCCAGCATTCTTAGCAAAGGTTTGAGGGCTTGACTGCGGATAGGTTCAGGGACATCTATCTCGGGCTGCTCGTGGGTGAGCGCAAGATAGATTTTTTCTAAAGTATTTAACTTCATGTGTGGACAGTCATTACAAGCGCAATTGTTATTTGGAGGTGCAGGGATAAACGTTTTATGTGGAGATTTTTTTTGCATTTGGTGGAGTATACCTGTTTCCGTAACCACAATATACTCTGTAGCATCGTCTGTAACCGTATAATTCAGTAGTGCTGTGGTAGAACCTATAAAATCGGCTATGTCTAAGATAGGAGCTTCACATTCAGGGTGAGCAATAATTTTGGCATTAGGATGATGTACTTTGAGCTTAGTAATTTTCTCTAATGAGAATATCTCATGGACCATACAAGCACCGTTCCACAAGAGCATATTTCTACCTGTTTTTTTGTTTATGTACGCACCTAAATTTTTATCAGGGGCAAAGATGATAGGTTGGTCTTTGGGAAAGGATTCTACAATTTTTACAGCATTGCTGGAGGTGCAAATAACATCTGTCAAGGCTTTGATTTCAGCTGTGCAATTGATGTAACTAATGACAATATGGTCAGGATGTTTAGCCTTGAACTGTGCAAAAGCTTGCGGAGGACAAGAGTCTGCTAAGGAGCATCCTGCTTTTAGGTCTGGAATAAGTACTTTTTTATTAGGGTTTAGAATTTTTGCGGTTTCTGCCATAAAATGCACACCTGCGAACAGAATGATGTCTGCTTGAGTTTTTTGAGCTTCTTGGGCTAACCCGAGGGAGTCTCCAATATAATCGGCTATATCCTGGATTTCGCTTTCTTGGTAATAGTGTGCTAATAAAACAGCATTCTTTTCTTTTTTAAGCCTTTTAATTTCAGCTTCTAAATCAAGAGTGGGGTCTACTGGTACATCTACAAAGCCCACTTTTTGGACATTTTCAAGGTCAATTAACATAAACTTTAATTTCTTATAAGCTCGTGGTTATAATTATAACGATTGTGAATATGTTAATAAACACAAAAATACGAACTTATTCACAATTTATCCACAATTTTCGCAAACTTATCCACATGTGTTTATAATACAAAAGTTTGGTAATTTGTGAGTTATAAGATTTATCCACAATATTTTGATTTTGTGGATAACTGTATATTATCCACTTATAATGTGATTAGGGTGTGGATAGGCTTAACTTATAAACAGAGTTATCCACATATCCACAGTAGAGAAGATTTTTATCCACATGATTAGTGTGATTTATTCACAAGTTATCCACACTTTTCACACAGTTATCCACACTATATAGGCTTATAAGTGGATAACTTTTCTGAAAAAATGGCAGTTTGGCATGTAATCATTGAAAAAGTGTTTGTGGAACATAGTTATTATGTGTTTTTTGTTTCACGATGATTATTATTTTCTATTAGATAGGTTTTTTGGGTGTGTCCTTGTGGGCATGAGTGCAGTGAAACGGGGGCAAAGACACGCCAGAAAAATATCTGCTTACATTCCAAATCTTTATCAAAGCTTTACTATGTAAGTGCTTAGTAATCAATAGAAAACAAGATAAAAAATTGAACTAGCCCGTTTATTCAGTGTATTTAATCACTCTATCATGGGTTATTTAATTCTGTTTGCTTCTGAATTTGGTTAGTATATAAAGCAAATATTCCCTTTTTTGTCTATTAAATAATACTTTACAGGACTTGGAGTTCTATCTATGTATAATTCAAGGGTTTGTAAGTCGAAATCAGCATAAATGAAAGGTGTTCATCTGACCCGTCATGAGTAAAATCGTAGTACCATATATTTGAACACATCAATATATTGCGTAACAAATATCTTACATTAAATCTATTTTCTTTTTACAAAAAATAGGTGTGAATTAGTTTAAGTGTTTTTTGGGCGTGTCCTTGCCCACGTCTCGCTGCGCTCGTGTGGGCAAGGTCGGCGTGCTACGGGCTGACGGTGCT
>JANWVE010000146.1 GCA_025057675.1 Bacteroidia bacterium | reverse complement strand
CAGGTCATCTGCGTGAGGGGCATGGAGCATGCCCGTCAGGGCAGTACGAAGCGTTAGCGAAGTACCGAAGCGAAGCGCAGTGCGGAATGCCCCGACCCTTGCGTCAGCAAGGGGCACGCCCAAAAAACTACTAAAAAATAAACATACTTTTCTTATTTTTGAACCTGTTTTGCTATTTTCGAATTATTGTGTTCAAATGAATAACCTTGAAATTTTTGGCGCCAAAGAACATAACTTAAAAAATATTGACTTAACTCTGCCCAGAAATCAGTTAATTGTGATTACAGGAGTAAGCGGTTCAGGAAAGAGTTCATTAGCATTTGACACTATCTATGCCGAGGGACAAAGGCGGTACATGGAGGCTTTCTCTATGTTTGCTCAAAGAATGATGGGTAATATCCGCAGACCTAATGTAGATAAAATTGATGGTTTAAGTCCTGTAGTCTCCATAGAGCAAAAAACCGTATCAAAAAATCCACGCTCTACCGTAGGTACTATCACAGAAGTGTATGATTTTATGCGCTTACTCTTTGCTAAAATTGCGGATGCGTACAGCTACATATCAGGACAAAAAATGCAGAAAAGCACAGATGACCAAATTGTAGAGCTTATTCTGAAAAAGTTTGATAATCTAAACGTTATTTTTCTTGCCCCCGTAGTCAAAGGACGAAAAGGACATTACAGAGAACTATTTGAACAACTTTCTAAAAGTTTTGTCCGTGTTTGTGTAGATGGTGTTATCCGTGATCTAACTCCTAAGATGCAGTTAGATAAGTTCAAAGCCCATGATATTGAGGTTGTAATAGACGCAATTAAAATTGATGAAAAGAACCGTCAGCGTGTGCAAGAAACTGTCAAAAGGGCTTTGGATATGGGTAAAAACACTATGCTGATTATGTTAGAAAAAGAAAAACGTACTTTCTTTTTTTCGCGTAACTTAACTTGTCCTACTTCTTTTATCAGCTACGACGATCCCTCCCCCAATACTTTTTCTTTTAACACTAAGTATGGACAATGTCCATATTGTAAAGGTATCGGATTTGTATTAACTCCTGACATAGATGCTATCATTCCTGACCGTTCTATTAACATAAATGACGGTGCTTTTGCTCCATTAGGCGAAGCACGAGAGATAGGCATGTTTGAATTGATGAAACGAATTCTTCGTAAAAAGGGCTATACACTCAAAACTCCAATACAGGATATAGACCAAAATACATTAAAAATCTTGTTATACGGTGAGAAGGATAAGTTTAGTGAGTTAGGTGAAGATATTGATAGCCCTATATGGCTGAGCATGGCAATTTATTTAGAAGTATTTCCAGGAATTATCAACTATATTTATTATCAATATCGTTTTGGTTCTGTAAGCGCCCAAGAACGAATGGAACAGTATTTTAGGGAGTCCGAATGTTCTGAGTGTAAAGGAGGGCGATTAAAAAAAGAAAGCTTACACTTCAAGATATTAGATAAAAACATCTACGACTTGGCTAAAATGCCCATCAGTAGCCTTAAAGAATGGTTTTTAGAACTACCTAAGCACTTAGATGAGCGCAAAAACCTAATTGCAAAAGACATTCTTAAAGAAATTAATAATCGTTTAATGGTTCTTGATGAAATTGGCTTAGGGTACTTAGATTTAAATCGTGGTGCTAAAACTTTATCAGGTGGAGAAGCGCAGCGCGTACGCTTAGCTACGCAGATCGGTTCGCAATTAGTAGGAGTAACATATATTTTAGATGAGCCCTCTATCGGCTTACACCAGAGAGATAACCACAAATTGATAAAAAGCCTTAAAAATTTAAGAGACTTAGGCAATACTGTTATTGTAGTAGAACATGATAGAGAAATGATAGAACAAGCTGACTATGTTTTAGATATAGGACCAGGCGCAGGAGTATATGGAGGTACAGTAGTTGCCGAAGGTAAACCTGACAGAATTATTGAGCAAAATACAGAAACTTCCCAATTTTTGCGCAGAGAGAAAGATATTTTTGTCCCTAAAATTAGACGCCAAGGCAAAGGTCAATACTTGACTTTGATAGGTGCATCAGGTAATAATCTAAAAAACATAACTGTAAAATTTCCATTAGGAAAGTTAATCGTTGTTACGGGTGTCTCAGGAAGTGGAAAATCTACCTTGATTTCAGAAACGCTAGCCCCCATTTTGAAAACGCATTACAGTAAAGAAATAACTTACAAAAGTCTACCTTACAAAAAAATAGAGGGTTTAGAATACATTGATAAAGTTATAGAGATAGACCAGTCGCCTATTGGTAGAACTCCCCGTAGTAATCCTGCTACCTACACAGGTGTATTTACTTTTATACGGGATTTATTTGCACAATTGCCAGAGGCTAAAATTAGAGGATATAAGCAAGGGCGTTTCTCTTTTAATGTAAAAGGGGGACGCTGTGAAACCTGTAAGGGAGGGGGCGAACAAGTTATAGAAATGGGCTTCTTGCCTGATGTAAGTGTAACTTGTGAAACTTGTAAAGGCAAACGTTACAACCGAGAAACTTTAGAAGTGCGTTACAAAGGTAAATCTATATCGGATGTACTTAGTATGACGGTAGAGGAGGCAATTCATTTTTTTGATGCGCACCCTCGGATACTTAAATATTTACATGCTATTAACGATGTAGGATTAAACTATATGACGCTGGGACAATCTTCGGTTACTGTTTCAGGTGGCGAAGCTCAACGTATAAAATTAGCTACCGAACTGGTCAAAAGGGATACAGGAAATACTTTTTACATCTTAGATGAACCTACTACAGGGCTGCACTTTTCTGATGTGAAAAAACTTACCGATGTATTACAACGGTTAGTAGATAAAGGTAACACGGTATTAGTTGTGGAGCATAATTTAGATGTTATTAAAGTTGCAGATCACATTATAGATTTAGGTCCCGAAGGAGGTGAGAAAGGCGGATATATTGTTGCCGAAGGTACGCCCGAAGAGATTATTACTGTACCTCATTCTATTACAGGACAGTTTTTGAAAAAGGAATTAGAACTTACTCCAAAGGCATAATGTTCCGTATTTTTTTAGCATTTATGAGAGATATTGGGCGTGTCCTTGCCCATACCTCGCTGTGCTTGTATGGGCAAGGTCGGCGTGCTTCGGGCTACGCTATCGCTTCGGTGCTTCGCTGCGCTCCGCACTGGGCTAACGCCCACCCTCCGCATGCCTCACGCAAAGAACGCCGTAAGTAAGCTAATCCCATTTTTCAAAACTTAACCTTGTAAGTATCTGAAAATTAACGTTAAACAAAGTAAAAATATACTTTAACCTTGCAAATTATTGAAAATCAACAAACAACAAGCTAAAACTTTGTTATACAAGGTAAAATGGTTACAAGAAGCCTCTCTATTCAAGGTTTAACCTTGTACATGCTTGAAAATCAATATAAAACAAGAGAAAACGAACACAGTTCAAACAAGGTAAAAAATGTTAGTCTTGTAAGTATTTGATAATCAAAATTAAACAAGGTAAAGCAAATGCATGTCTAAAAACAAGGTAAAATGTCAAAAAGCTGCTTGCGTGAGGCATGCGGAGGGCGTGCGTCAGCACGGTGCGAAGTCCCCCGCACACACTTTTACTTTTGCCCAGGGGGCGCAGCACCGTTAGCCCGTAGCACGCCGACCCGAGCGCAGCGAAGGGACACGCCCAAGAATATTAAAATAACCCCATTCTCAACAATAATATGTATGTAAGTGTTAAACTTATTTGGAGTTTTCTACACTTAACACTGTTTTTATATACTGTATTTTGGAGGTGATATTCTCGTTTTTATTAAAAGAAACCACTTTTATGTGTCCATCTTGTCCAATCAGATAAGTAGCTGGCATAGGCATGTCATAGGTGCCATCAGCATTAGGGTTGCCTACTTTTGTACCATATAAATCTAGCACATGTTTAGTTGCTTCATCTAACTTGTATGTAGTTTTGTAAGCATCCATGATCTTGTGGCTAATATCCGATATAATAGGATAATAATGCATTTTATGATGTTTTTTTATATTTTCAGGAGTCTCGGGAGAGATACCAATCATGTAACAGTTGCCCTCATAACGAAGAGCACTTTCAATAGAGTCTTGCAACTCGCTGCTCTTTTTAATACATCCCGTACAATACTCTCCTCTAAAAAAGAATAAAATCACAGGTTTTTGCTTTAATAGTTCGTATAGATGTATATGCTTCCCTTGAATATCTACTGCTTCAAAATCTGGTGCTATACTACCTGTTTCTAATCCCGTGGGATATTCGCTTTGAGCTAGTAACAAGCTGCTTTCATACAAAAAAAAAGATGCTAATAAGCCGAAGCAAAAGTATAAACGCATCATATTCTACGCAAAAATACAAAAAGTACGATAATTATACGATTTTCTTTGTTTAGCGATGATATAAAATTTTTTATAGATAGATAAATCCATGATGTAAGTTTTAGATGCTAAAATGTAGATGAGATTATTGTCAGAAAAATGAGAAGCAAGCAAGATTTAAATAAATATATGAAAGAAGGTGATGAAATGACTCTTATTACATCATCTCACTATTAACTGCATTACATTGTTACATTACTCTTGTTTTTGTTTCTCTTTCCATACATAGAAGAGAGCAATCAAATCTTAGTTTTCCTCGGCGTGTACTTATGGGTATTTAGTTGCAGTTGTGTGAGTAAGCGCACACCTAAGAAATAAACCTAAAAAATGTTATACCTACGTTTTTTCTTGGCATTTTTTTCTAAAATACTTCATCGGAACAATTAACATTCCAAAGTTTTCTCCGTCTTCCTTGCCGAGGTGCTTGTGGTGAGCTTTGTGCGCTCGGCGAATACCCACTACATACCAATTGTTCCAACGACTTAAAATCTTAAACCTTTGGTGTATAATAATATCATGTACAATAAAGTAAGCTAACCCATACAAAGCAATTCCAATTCCAACGTAGAGCCTAATATCATCATGAACTATACCTGTAAAAATACAATACATGCTTGGAATGGCAAATATCAAAAAAAAGGCGTCGTTTTTCTCAAAAAAACCTTCTTTGCCCTGATGATGGTCTTTATGCAAATACCACAGAAATCCGTGCATTATGTATTTGTGTGTGAACCATGCCACAAATTCCATCAAGAAAAATGTTACAATAATCGTTAGTGTATTTATCAGGAGGGTCATAAGATTAAAAGACTTTATCTCACCTAATAAACAGAATAAACTTACATTTTGTTTCAATTATTAGACTTTATGAACACAAGGTTAGATAAAATTTCTTGATTATGCAAAACAATGATAATCAATTTTTTATAAAAAAAGAGTTTGTTTTATACTTTTATATGCAACATGTTGAAAATCAGCATAAAATAAAGTCAAGAGTTTTGCTATAAAATTTCTGTTCATAAACTCTATTCTTTAATTATTCGGTCGTCTATTCTTGCTGACAAAGGAGTATTTTGCTTTTTTATATAGTTAAGTATCATATCACGAAATAAAATACCCGTATTCTCCCGTTTAACAGCTTTAAGTAAAAACTTGAGGTTATCGCCTCCGTTAGCAATGTAGTCAGAAGTTACTACACGGTAGGTTTTGTGTTCCTCAACGACCTCTCCATTAATTTTGACTTGTGTAGATTTTTTATCTTTTGTAATAACAAAACTTCCTCCTGAAAATATACCTGTACCTTTGTTAGCTAAAAAGTCGGTTAATTTAATAATATCAGAACCGTACAAAGTTAAAATAACGATTTCGTTATCAAAAGGCATAAGTTCATAGACATGTCTGACGGTAATTTTGCCCTTAGGAAGTATATTTCTCAAACCACCACTTGAACCGAATGAGATATCTACCTTTTCATATTCTTTGTAAGTATTGATTTCTGATAAGAGTAGGTCTGCCACAAAGTTGCAAATTAAGTTCTGAGGAGTACCTTCTTTGTTTAATTCTATAGCACATTCGCCAATTTCTTGGTTCATCTTCTCATCTATTGACTTTTTGTAAGGGGCTATTATTGCCACAATTTCTTTATCTTCGGGAATGGAGTCATTGATTTTTGTTTGTAAATATTGTTTTTGAACAGGCTGATACAGCTTTGGAGTACAGGATAGAGTATATAAAAGTACTAAAATCAAAAAGTAGGAATGACAAAGTATATGCTTTTTCATAAAGCAGTGCAATATAATGATTTTATACAAAAAAATGATGAGGTACATACAAAGATAACATTAGCATATAATAATTTACGGCTTGTCAATATGTTTAGGTGGACTATTTTTTTCTACATTTCCTTGAATGAATAATGTTTTTTGTTCGGGTTTGCCGTTAGTGAAGATTTGAACATATTTGAGAAACGCGCCAGGTACGCTGGCGTCGTATTCTACGGTAATCTTTCCTTTTTTTGTGGGTAGAACAGGGGTTTGTGTCCATTTGCTGACTATACAATTGCATGCTGCTTCAATTTTTGTGATGCTAATGGGCTTTTTACCAATGTTAGTAAATACGAAGTCATGGCTAATCATGGTGTTCTGTCCACTTTTTTGTGAGACACTTCCGAAGTCAAAAAAGACTTCTTCAAACTTAAGTTCGCCTACTTCATTTTGAGCATGTACTGTAAAAATCCAAAATAACGTGATAAATAGAAAAGCAAGATTTTTCATATAGTTTTGGTAGTTGTTGTAGTTTTTCATGAGGTATAAAAATTGAATTCATTGGGTGAGGGTGTAATTTACAGGGTATTTTTTGTGTTTGTGGCCAAAGTTACCAAAAGTATACTTATGCTGTTAGGAATTGGGTTTTTTTGTGTATTAGTTAGGAGTGGTTTGAGATTATATTAGGTCTAAAAAATAATTTTATTTTTGGGCGTGTCCCTTTGCTGCGCTTCGGGTCGGCGTGCTGCGGGCTGCGCTATCGCTTCGGTGCTTCGCTGC
>JANWVE010000145.1 GCA_025057675.1 Bacteroidia bacterium | reverse complement strand
ATCGAAAGATGAAAAAATAAAAAATATATTTGTGGATTATGTCATGCCTTTGAACACGAGTCCTGCTATTGATTACAGAAGTAGAAGTGTGTATTTTAAGTACCCTATTCTACAAATAATAACAGAAGGTAATCAAAAAGTGGACGTAGAACTATTTACCGATTATAGATCTTACTGGTACAGAGCAGACATGCTACGTAAGTTTTTAGAAAAGGAACTCAATTTACGCAGTTTGAATAATCATTCAGAATAAATTTATGATTTGGGTGTGTCATTGTGGGTACACATGCAGCGTAACGCTCACAAGGATACACCCAAAAAATGTTAGAAATTAGATTGTATGCTGCTCCATAAGAATAAATATCCTTCATAAAAACTTAAAAATGAATGCATTTCAGACGGAGTGCTACAGCTTAGATAATCTTTCCGCAGCACTATGTAAAGTATCCTCTTTTTTAGCAAAGCAAAAACGTAATAATCTATTCTGCTCCTGGTTTTGATAAAATACAGATACAGGAATAGCCGCAACGCCTATCTCTTTGGTCATTCGGATAGCAAATTCTGTATCTGGTTCATCGGTAATTCTTTGATAAGAAACCAATTGAAAATAACTTCCTTCACAAGGTAATACATCAAATTGGGTGTTTTCTTGAAGTAATTTTCTAAATATATCCCGTTTTCGTTGATAAAAGTGAGGTATAGTAAGATAATGTTCAGGGTCTTTAAGGTAAGCCGCATAAGCCACCTGCACAAAACTCGGCGATGCAAAAGTTACAAATTGATGTATTTTTCTAAACTCTTGGGTAAGTTCGGGAGGAGCTACACAGTAACCTATTTTCCAACCCGTAGTATGAAACGTCTTCCCAAAAGAATAAATAGCAAAACTGCGCTGCCTAAGCTGAGGATAACGCAATACACTATGATGAATTTGATTATCAAAAACTAAGTGTTCATATACTTCATCACTGATAAGATACAAATTTGTATTCTTAATGATTTCAATTAAATTTTGTATGTCTGCTTCTTTGAGAATAGTACCTGTCGGATTATGGGGAGTATTGAGTAAAATAGCTACTGTTTTTTCATGTATAGAGGCTTTTATACTATTCCAATCAAGTGAAAAATGCGGAGGGTTGAGCGGAATACTTACAACCTTTCCCCCTGCTAACTTTACAGCAGGCGCATAACAGTCGTATGCAGGGTCAAAAATAATCACTTCATCATCAGGTTTGACAATCGCTTGAATGGCATCAAATAACGCTTCTGTGCCACCTGATGTAATCGTAATTTCTGTATCAGGGTTGACTTCTATGTTATATGTGTGGTATAGTTTTTCTGCTATCATTTCTCGTAAAGGCATGTAACCAGGCATAGGTGCATATTGATTATATCCTTGTCGCATAGCTTGATGAACTAAATCGATCAGCTTAGCATCTACTTCAAAATCGGGAAATCCTTGGGATAAGTTTATGGCTTTATGTTCATTTGCTAATGCACTCATTACAGTAAAAATAGTTGTACCTACATTGGGCAATTTACTTTTTGCAAAACTCATGAACAAAAATACGTAAAGTTTCATTGAACGTAATAAATGGTAGGAGTCAATTATTTATCCATTCTCATAATCGTGAGGTGATGTACAAAGTATAAACTTTATGTAGTTTGAGAAGTTAAATTTATATTGGGCGTGTCCCTCGCTGCGCTCGGGTCGGGCTATTCCGCACTACGCTGACGCTCGGTACTACGCTGCGCTTCGCACTGCCTTACGGCATGCTCTATAGCCCTCACGCAAGCGGCTTTTGGATGTTTTACCTGATTTTTATAGATACGTTTGTTTTACCTTGTTTAATGTTGATTATCAAGTATTTACAAAGTTAAAATTTTTTACCTTGTTTCAATTACGGTTATTTTATCTTATTTCACATTGATTTTCAGGTATATACAAAGTTAAACCTCAAATACATGGACTTTTTACAACACCTTGACCCTGCGTATTAAATTTTTACCTTATTTTGAATTGATTTTCAATAATTTACAAGGTTAAAGTTTATTTTTACTTTGTTTAACATTGATTTTCAGGTATATACGAGATAAAAATTTCAATAAATGAGATTAGCATACTTGCAGCTTGCGTGAGGCATGCGGAGGGTGGGCGTTAGCCCAGTGCGGAGCGCAGCACCGAAGCGATAGCGTAGCCCATAGCACGCCGACCCGAGCACCAGCGAGGGACACGCCCAAAAAATAAACTTTTGTAAAATCATTTGCCAAACTATAACTCTACCCCTTTTTAACTCCTTTTTGAATACAATAAAACTTAGCGTCACCCAAAGACTCAATGATGGCTTCAATAGCTGCTTCTTGTTCAGGGTCATATTCTAATTTCAAGTTTGTGCCAAAAATTCGGCATACGCCCTGCCAAAAAAAAGCTGTAGTACTACCTTTCATCTCCTTGATAATATCATAAGCACGGTGCTTGGTCTGTCTGTGAATGAGCTTAATCAAAATTTTACCTTGATTGATGCTCAAATCTTCAACGTCCTCTTGAAAATCTCCAAATAATCTTTTCTCCTCTCTTTCAATATATTTTTTACGCTCCTTTTTATCTGAAATTTTAGCTAAATCTGCTTCTATAATTGCCATACGGCGAGCGGCTTCATTAGCATAAGGTAAGAGTTTAATTACATTATATCGCAGGCGAGAAAACTCTACGTAAGCTTCTTTATCACTTACTCTGCGTTTGGTAGAACCTACTACAAAAACAGTAGGATATGTAATCATAGGGATGCCTTCTTCATCTTTGGGTACAATATAGCCCTCTCCATCTCGTTCTACATAGCTTTGGGCAAAAGCGTATGAGATGTAAGCTATTAAATATCCCCAAAGTAAGTACTTCATCATATCCTTCACGTTATACGCACTTGTATAGACAAAAGTCGAGCCAACCTATTGCACTTCTAAAACCATACCTCTTATTCCCATATCCACTACATTCTCACCAATAGCAGGTTCCCATATATTATCAAAATTTACTTCTCGCCATTCGAAACTTTTATTTGTGGATAGTGAAACAATAATCGTTTTATCAGAGGTTTCGTTGCCTGTAACGGTAAACGGTACAGCAAAAGCCGCAGTAACCACACAAGAACCTGGAGGTATAGGCGAAGTACTGGCAATAGGATTAACTACTGTGGTATTAGGTGCTTGACCTTGTATTACATTGTAAAAGGTTTCAAAAGCCCAATAGCCTTGTAAACGATTTCCGTTAATTGTGATGGTACTATCTTTTACCTTGTATTGTTGGATATATGTATTGTAACCTATGAACGAAGCGACTGTGCCTTTGTATAAGTTAGTTCCGAACTTAAATTTTACGTCATAATTTTGGTATGCCAAAGAAACCCGCAGATACTGATAAGTGCCTTTTGGAATATCTTTGAATGGAATAGATAAAAATACTTCGTTATTTCCGACTGGGCGGCATTTATTAAACTCTATGGCAGTGCTTCCTCCTGCGTTAGTCTCGGGTGCGTGATAAGCGATATATCCTTGTCCTAATTGAGTATAACGATTAGGAGCAAACTCCACATAGTGCGCGCTCATTTTATTAAACGCAGGATTTTGTGCCGCGTTACCTGATGCAACGCCCACGGGGTTACCAAAATTATCTAATCTTACTTGGGTAGAGTCAAACCTGAATTTGAAATGTAACTTAGCACTACTTTGAGGAGGCTCATTACTTTTTTTCTTACAACTGGTTAGAACACTCAATAAGGCAAACAGAGTAATACTGCTCAAAGAAACAGCTTTATTTTTGACCCATATCATGAAATTTAATTCTATTGATTGTACAAATATACAAAACAACCTTAAAATTCATGCGGGATTTTCATAGATTTTGATTTTACTTTTTGGGCGTGTCCCTTCGCTGCGCTTCGGGTCGGCGTGCTACGGGCTACGCTGACGCTTCGGTGCTACGCTGCGCTACGCACTGCTCACGCACCCTCCGCATGCCTCACGCAGCAGCCTTTGGATGTTTTATCTGGTTTTTATACATACGTTTATTTTACCTTGTTTGATGTTTATTATCAAGTATTTACAAGATTAAAATTTTTTACCTTGTTCAACGGCACTTGTTTTATCTTGTTTTGTATTCATTCTCAAAGATTTGTAAAATTAAATCTTGAATAGATGAACTTTTTGTAACATTTTATACTTGAATGCGAAAGTTTTATGTTTGTAGTTATGTATTTACTTTTTTGAGTTAGGAAGCTCAAACTACTTTGTTTGAGTTACATTTTGATGTACTTACAAGGTTGCATTTTGTATAAGTGGGATTAGTATGCTTGCCACTTGCGTGAGGCATGCGGAGGGCGTGCGGTAGCACGGTGCGAAGCCCCTCGCCCATACTCTTGAACCCTTCAACCAGGGGGTGGGCGGGTGGGGCGCAGCACCGTTAGCCCGTAGCACGCCGACCCGAGCGCAAGCGAGGGACACGCCCAAAAATACCTATATCTACATCTAAAACTAATGATTTTACTTCAAAAAATAGTAACTTTGCACACAGAGCTCATCCTTATGAAAAAAATGAGATGGATATGTGCAATAGCCCTTCTCTTAAAATACATACACTGCTTTGGACAAGGGCAAGAAGTATTTTGTGACTTTCAATTCAACTTTCCGAACGCACCACCTACTGAGAAAGCTGCCTTAGAACAGTTAGATAGATCCATCCGTGAATTTACTAATACCAGAAAATGGACAAACGACAACTACAAACCCATAGAAAAAGTGCGCTGCACTTTCCAATTTCTTATAGACCGTTATGAAAATAACCGATTTGAATGCAAAGAATTAGTATTTGTAGCTTCCAGACCCGTATTCAATAGTGCTTACACAACCACATTATTAAGTGTAAGAGATAAGTACATTTCTTTTGAATATACACAAGGGCAAAACTTAGATTTTAACGAAAATGCATTCGTAACTAACATTACTGCATTAGTAGGATACTATGTATATTTAGCCCTGGGCGTGGATAGAGATAGCTTCTCGGAATTAGGAGGAACTAGCATGTACAATAAAGCTCGCGCTATTGTAGATTATTGCCAATCCGCAGGCGCAGAAAAAGGATGGAGAGCTAATGACGATATTGCCCGCCAAACTCGTTACTGGTTAGTTACCCAACTTTTAGACAATGCAAACAAAGACCTGCGTATAGGCATATATGAGTATCATCTCAAAGGTTTAGATGTAATGGCAGACAAAGGTACAAATGCCGGCAGAGAATACATCATGTCTTGCATAAATAAGTACCATGACATCAACCTACGCTTCCCAGGTCTTTATTGGGTTGCTGTTTTTTTAGACGCTAAACAAATAGAATTAGTAAATATCATGCGAGGTGCAGACGCAGCTATGAAATCCACATTTTTAGAAAAAATGAGCCGCCTTGACCCCGTTAATCTTAACAAGTATAACCAAATCAATCAACAATAAAAAATTTGTATTTTTGTAAAATGAAAGATGAAAACACAACCCAAGATGAACACGACAATACAAAATCATGGTTAGAGGAACAGCTTCAAAAAAGAAATTTTATACACAATGACGAAAACCAAACATTCAACTTCAAAGACGATAATGACAAACAAAAAATAGAACATCAACAAACTCAAAAACCCCAAAATCAAATAACCGAAAATATAACTCAAAGTTTAAATTCCATAATTCCTCAAAATCATAAAACAGAACAAAATATAAATACCCAAAACGACCTATCCACACCAAAAATTCATACAGACAATTCTAAAAAATCATGGCAACAAAAAATCAAGGAAATAGGTGAAATTGATCTCGCAAGAGGAATTACGGTTAAAAAATCTATTCCCTACTTAATAACAGGTGTAGTTCTAATCTTTCTTTTGACAAAAATTCAAAACCTCCTTTTTGATGAAGGTGAAATCCAACCTCTGCATAACGTAAATGTTAAAGATACTTTGCTATCTGACGTTTCTATTACCAAAACACTTGACCCTAATCGTAGTGAGTTAGACGAGAAAAAAACTAAAAAACAAAATAAAACTAATACAGAAAATAAAATAGAGGATAAAAAAGACCCTGCCCAAACCCTCAGTCAAAGAATATACTACAAAGTAAAACCAGGCGACAAGTTCAATGATATTGCTCGCAAACACGGTCTAACGCCCGCAGAACTAAAAGAGCTTAATCCCAAGGTTCGCCCCGATCGCATACAACCTGGACAAAAATTGCGAGTCAAAAAGTTAGATTGAGGAAACATAAACCTGTAAATGTTTAAGTATTTTTACTGTTTTCGCAGGAAGTGTTATTCTTTTGTAGACTCAGTTGTTTTTTGGGGCGTGTCCCTCGCTGCGCTCGGGTCGGCGTGCTACGGGCTACGCTATCGCTTCGGTGCTTCGCTTGCGCTACGCACTGCTCACGCACCCTCCGCATGCCTCACGCAGCAGCCTTTGGATGTTTTACCTTGTTTGTATACATACCGTTGCTTTACCTTGTTCGATGTTCATTATCAAATACTTACAAAATTAAAATTTTTTACTTTGTTTGAAGTGCCATTACTTTACCTTGTTTCTTTCTCATTTTCAAGTATGTACAAGGTTAAACCTTGAATATATGGACTTTACATGCCCTTTTAACCTTGAATACGCAAGTTTTACCTTTGTAGTTAGGTGTTTAATGGTTTGAGCTAGGAAGTTCAAACTACGTTATCAGGTACTTACAAGGTTGAGGTTTGAATAATTGGGGTGAGTTTATTTGCTGCGTGCGTGAGGCATGCGGAGGGCAAGCCGTCAGGCTTGGTGCGAAGCCCCTCACTCATCCTCAAACTCTTACCCAGGGGGTGGGCGGGTGGGGCGTAGCACCGTTAGCCCGTAGCACGCCGACCTTGTGGGCATGAGCGCAGCGAAAC
>JANWVE010000144.1 GCA_025057675.1 Bacteroidia bacterium | reverse complement strand
AGTAATGTTTTTGATTTCTTTTTGTTTGTCAATTAAATGACTTAACTCTCTACTATCTCTATTTTTTAGTTCATCAATAAGTTTTTTGCTTAACATATTTCAAGGTTATGCAGTGCAATTTACGAATTTTTGAGTTGTCATTGCGTGAGGCATGCGGAGGGTGGGCGTTAGCCCAGTGCGGAGCGCAGCGCAGCACCGAAGCGATAGCGTAGCCCGTAGCACGCCGACCTTGTGGGCATGAGCGAAGCGAAACGCCCACAAGGACACGCCCAAAAAAATAGAATTATTTTTTAGACTTAATAACATTACAAAGGATATTCCTGCCACATTCCCAAAGTTCCTGTTAGTCCCCCTGTATGAATAAGTAAGATATTTGCACCCTGTTCAAAATCTTGTTTTTTCGCTAAATCCTGAATGGCTAACCAAACTTTACCTGTGTAAATGGGGTCTAGTAAAATTCCTGTACATTGTGAAAATAAAGTTAAGTGTGCTAAGTACTGACGATTAGTTTTGGCATACCCCCCCAGCGTGTATTGAGTATGCAGTGTGTATTCTGTGTTATATTGAGATGCCATTTGATTAACAACCTCAAAAGCATTTAACACCATTACACCATGTACGTGTGTATTTAAGTGTTGAGTGGGTTTTCCTGCTAATATACCTGCTAAGGTAGTTCCTGTACCACAAGCACAAAATACATGGTTAATGTAATTAGGAACTTCTTGCCAAATTTCCGTACATCCTTTTATACCTAGAGTACCTGCACCTCCCTCATCTAAAAAATAACAATCCGTTTTATTTTGAGTTACTATATCAAAGCACTGCTTTTTATCTTTGTATGCAGAGCGAGATACAAAATGTAACTGCATTCCGAATTGCCTGCATAAAAACAAGACGACATTTTGTACAGGTTCGCCGCGTACTATTCCTATCGTTTCAAAGCCATAAGTAGCGCCCGCGCAGGCTACGGCTAACAGGTGATTAGAATACGCACCGCCGAAGGTTACTACGGTTTTGTACCCTTTATTTTGTATTTCTTGAATATGGTACTTTAATTTTCGCCATTTGTTACCAGATATAAACGTATGATGTAAATCTTCTCGTAAAATGAACAAGTTATAACTTGGGGGAAACAAAAAATGAGGTAGAAATACTTGCTGACAAGGTATCATTCTTGTATATCAAGATATGGAATGCAAGCATTAAGTAGTTGTTCTTGGGTTACAGTTACATTTTCTTTAGCCTTTCCGATAGCTTGTAGTAAGGTTAATCTCAACTGATGCTGTTGATTTTTTTTATCTTGGTAAAGGTATTTAATAAACTCACTTTTAGGCACAGGTAAGATTTTAGTAATATAGCCAAAGTCCAGGATAGTATTTTCTATCTCTTCAAATTCTGTGCGAGAGAGCATTCTCATAGCCATAGAAAGTTTAGCTTCTATCAGCATACCGATTGCAATAGCCTCGCCGTGTGTGAGCGGGGTTTCTGTGTTTGTGTACACGCTCTCTAAAGCATGTCCTACGGTATGTCCAAAGTTAAGCCATTTACGAATGTCTATCTCATAAGCATCTTCTTCAACAATACTTTTTTTTATCTCACAAGAACGGTAGATAATATCCGTAAGCAAAGTAGTAGTAAGGTCATTAAATTTAATACTTTTACATTCTTTCCAGTATTCTTTATCAGCAATAAGTCCGTGTTTGAGGATTTCTGCGTACCCTGATTTAAAGGCTTTGATAGGCAAGGTTTTAAGGAATACGAGGTCTGCAATCACTGCTTCGGGAGTATTAAATAGTCCGATTTGGTTTTTGCCATTATGTAAGTTTACTCCTACTTTGCCTCCTATGCTTGCATCTACTTGGGCTAACAAAGTGGTAGGGATATTCAGAAAAAGTATTCCTCTTTTGTAAAGACCTGCTACTAAGCCTCCTATATCAGATATAGTGCCTCCACCGAGATTGATAATAAGTGCATCTCTATCCACGTAATTATCTATCATGTATTGCCATACTTTATGGCATGTATCCAGAGTTTTGTGCTTTTCACCTGATGGAATAGAGTATAAGTGAATATTCACGGGATTTTTTGTAGATAAATGAGGTTTCAAGACAGGCAAGGTATAGTCTATACTTTTCTCGTCGGCGAGTATGAGAATAAAAGACGGATTGATTTGGGCAAGTAGATTGGGCAAGCAAGATAGTGCATCTACACCTATGTAAATAGGATAGCTAGAATGAATATTGTGTATTGCATTAGCTTTAAGCACTTTGGGCATTAGTGGGTTCAAATATAGAATGATACCATTGAATTTTACAAATTTTACTTATAATTTTTGATATAGTATAAACTGTGTGATGATAATTTAGAGAAGTGAGCAACGAGTTTTTAGTTTGTATTATACGTGCGACATAAAGATAACAAAACATATCTCATAAGCAATTGTGGGATAAAAAAAGAGATACAAGCCTATTTTTTATTTACTTCAAAGATTAAATTTTAATTTTTTGAATTTTTTGGGCGTGTCCTTGTGGGCGTTTCGCTGCGCTTATGCCCACAAGGTCGGCGTGCTGCGGGCTGCGCTATCGCTTCGGTGCTACGCACTGCTCACGCACCCTCCGCATGCCTCACGCAAGCGGTCAGTAGACTAAGTCCATTTATTCAAAGTTTAACCTTGTAAGTACTTGAAAATGAAAAACAAAGTAAAGTAACAACATTTCAAGCAAGATAAAAAATTTTAACCTTGTAAATACTTGATAATCAATATCAAACAAAGTAAAGCAAAGGTACGCATAAAAATGAGATAAAATATCAAAATACTGCTTGCGTGAGGGCTATGGAGCATGCCGTTAGGCAGTGCGAAGCGCAGCGTAGCACCGAGCGATAGCGCAGTGCGGAATAGCCCGACCCGAAGCGCAGCGAGGGACACGCCCACAAAAAAGCCTAATCCGTAAAATTATTTATTCAGTTTTAATCTAAACCATATATACACTAATGTAACGGTTTTATTTTTATCTAATTTTGTTTATTTCAAAAAGTCCCTTAACTTTGTTATCATGGAAAATTTAATGAAATACTACGATATAGTAGAAAAAGCAATTAGCGCACTTGGGATAGACCCCAAATTATGCAGAGGACAAGAACAAGGGCAATGGAATTTGAAAAAGGGTTCTGCACCCATTTGGATAGATGTTATTTATTCTGAAAAAGACAAAAGGTCTTATTTTCAAGTGATGGCGCCTATCACAAAAACCCCTCATACTAATCGTGAAAAGTTTTTTGAGGAGCTTTTAGAGATAAATTATGTTCTTTACGGGGTTAGCTTTACCAAGTATGATGAAGGTATTTATATTAAAGTAATCCGTGAAGCTGATGGATTGGACATCAGTGAAGCCCTTGCAGCTATTGAGCGAGTGGGCTATTATGGCGATTTTTATGACGATTATCTCCAAAGTAAGTATGCAACTGAACCATAAATTAAAGGCATTAAACGCAATCAATTTATTTAATAAATAAGAAAAGTTTTTTGGGCGTTTTCTTTGGGCATCACGCTGCGTGTATGCTCACAACATCAGCGTGCTGCGGGCTACGCTATCGTTCCGGTGCTGCCCCCCACCCGCCCACCCCTAAGCAAGGGTTTGAGTGTGGGCAAAGTCCTTCGCACCGTGCTAACACACCCTCCGCATACCTCACGCAAACTACTAACAAACTAACTCCACTTAACTAAAACTTAACTTTGTAAATAACTGAAAATGAACATTAAACAAGGTGAAACTTAATTTTAATCTTGTAAATTATTCAAAATTAACTCAAAATAAGGTAAAAATTGGATATTCAAGATTAAAATGTTAGAAGTCCGTGTACTCAAGGTTTAACCTTGTAAGTATCTTAGTTTATATCAAATGTATATCAAATAAGGTAAAGCAAGGATATACCTAAAAATCAAGTAAAACATCAAAATACTATTGCGTGAGGGATACGGAGCATGCCGTTAGGCAGTGCGAAGCGCAGCGCAGCACCGAAGCGTCAGCGTAGTGCGCAGTAGCCCGACCCGAAGCGCAGCGAAGGGACACGCCCAAAGTAAAAAATCAATATCCTAACGCCTTAAATAAAGTAAAAAGAAACCTTAACATGGTTTTTGTGTTTCTACTCATGTTATTGATATGCACTTAGATAAAAAATTCTACTTCTTTGAACGCCACCACTACCTTATTATCGCTACTTTTGTAGTATTGTTGTGTATATCCATTTATGGAATGACCTTTCTGCGTTTTAACTACAAATTTGATACTTTCTTTCCGCAGGGAGACGCTAATTTAGACTTCTACCAAAAATACAAACAACAATACGGTCCTGATGATAATGTGGTATCTATTGCTATTGAGAATGATGGAAAAACAATATGGGATGCTCACTTTTTATCTTTATGCGATACTATTGCACAGCAATGTAAAAAATTACCTCATGTAGAGCAAGTATTCTGTCTTACACAAGCACAGCTAATAGAAAGAGGCGTTTTAGGCTACCAGCCTGTTTCTGCTTTACCTTATCAAAATATCAAAAATTTTGCTCCCTATAGAGAACGCCTGAAAAATGAACTTTTTATCAAAAATACACTTATCAGCAATGATGAAAAATCCATAGCTATTCGTTTGGTGTACGACCCTAAAATCATTGATAGCAAAGAAAAAGACATCTTAGACGCACAAATCCACGATATTCTTGAAAAAAACAAGGTTAAACATTTTTGGATAACAGGCGTGCCACATATCCGTACGCAATATGTAGCTACTGTACAGCGCGAAATGGCTATTTTTATGACTGCATCTATTCTGATTACAATTATTGTCTTGATATTCACTTTTTACAGCTTTTGGGGGGTTTTTATCCCCCTAATTTGTGTGGTTCTGGCTTTATTTGCCACATTGGGACTGATTGGCTTTACCACGCGAGATTTAGGCGTGATGACCAACCTAATCCCTGTAATTATGTTCATGGTTGGTGTTTCGGATAGTATTCATATTATCAGTCATTACAAAGAGTATTTGAGTCAAGGATATTCTAAAAAAGATGCCATTGCCCACGCAATTAAAGCGATTGGAGTTTCTACATTTATCACAGGAATTACTACATCTATTGGTTTTGCTTCATTAGCAGTTTCTAATATGATGCCTATACGCGAATTCGGACTTTTTACTGCTTTTGGAGTCATGATGGCTTGGCTTAATGCATTGGTTCTAACACCTTGTATTTTATACCTTATTCCACCTATGAAACCCTCTCACTGGGAAGAGAAACAACAAGATTGGAAACCCTTTATCCGAAAAATTATTCACGTTACGGATAAGTATCCTATCCGAGTAGTGGCTGCATTCGGTATTGTGGGTGCGGTTGCTTTGTATGGCACAAATATCATTAAGCAAAATGCTTTTTTATTAGATGACATCAGTAACGAACATAGAATTAAACAGGAGCTACGCTATTTTGAGCAACATTATCAAGGACTTAGACCTGTGGAGATTGCTATCACAGCTAAGGGTAAAGAGAACTTTAATAGTCCTATATTTTTGGCGGTGTTAGATACATTTCAAACATTTATAGAAAATAAGATACAAAGTCAAGTAATCTCACCTGTAACTTTACAAAAGTATGTTCATCAAATTATGGAGTACGGTGATAGTTCGGCATACTATATTCCGCAAACTCGAAACGAAGTAAAAAAAATTTACAAGTTAGCGGCGAGGGCTGGCAGTCAAAATCCTTTTAAGTTTTGTTTGATAGATAGTGTGCATGGGCGGATGAGCGCAAAAATGAAGGATATCGGTATGATGGAGGTTGCACGCATCAATCAGGAGATTGAGGATTTTTATAGAAATAGAATAGACACTACTTTATTTTCATACAAGCAGACGGGTTCTGCTATTTTAGTAGATCAGAACAATCAGTATTTGATAGGTAATTTATTTACGAGTTTATTGCTTTCTACGGGGGCTGTGGCGGTTTTGATGGGTTTTTTATTTGGGTCTTGGCGGGTGGTTCTCATCACGTTTATTCCGAACGTATTTCCGTTATTAGTGGCAGGTGCTTGGATGGGTTTTGCAGGTATTAACTTGAAAGCCTCCACGTCAATTATATTTAGCATAGCATTCGGGATAGCAGTAGATGATACAATACACGTATTAGCAAGATACAGGATAGAAAGAAAACGCGGTCTGAGCAATATAGATGCTGTCAATACTACTATGTTATCTACGGGTAGAGCGATTATTATTGCTTCTGTGGTACTTATTTTAGGATTTTCTGTGCTAATTTACTCTGATTTTGGTGGTACTTATTACACGGGACTATTTATGGTAGTTACCATCATCTCAGCGATATTAGCAGAATTATTTTTGACTCCACTATTACTTAAAAAGTTACTTAATTAGATATCAAGCGGGCATTTTTACGATAATAATTGAGAATTTTTTGGGCGTGTCCCTCGCTGCGCTCGGGTCGGCGTGCTGCGGGCTACGCTATCGCTTCGGTGCTGCGCTATCGCTCCGCACTGCTCACGCACCCTCCGCATGCCTCACGCAAGCTGCTATCAAACTAAATCCACTTATTCAAAATGCAATCTTGTAAGTACTTGATAATGAACATTAAATAAGATAAAAATCCACTTTTAACCTTGTAAATTGTTGAAAATCAATTGAAAATAAGGTAAAGATTGAGCATCCAAGGTCAAAATGTCACAATAAGTGCATGTGTTCAAGGTTTAACCTTGTATATGCTTGAAAATGAACATAAAACAAGATATAATAAGATAAAAAAGTAAAAATTTTAACTTTGTAAGTATCTGATAATCAATATAAAACAAAGTAAAACAAGAGTATGTATACAAATCAGGTAAAACATCAAAATACAGCTTGCGTGAGGCATGCGGAGGGCAAGCCGTCAGGCTTGGTGCGAAGCCCCTCGCCCACCCTCAAACCCTTGCCCAG
>JANWVE010000143.1 GCA_025057675.1 Bacteroidia bacterium | reverse complement strand
GCAGCACCGTTAGCCCGTAGCACGCCGACCTTGCCCACACGAGCGTAGCAAGACGTGGGCAAGGACACGCCCAAAAAAAGAATTAAAGTTTAGCAGCATTTAGGTATTTTGCTTTGCATACAAGAGAGACTTAATATAACCTTAGTTTTTATATATGCCCAGCTATTTGTAATAATTTTGCCTCTTCAAATGTGTCAGTGATGATTTGCATGCCAAAAGGCATATTATCTACTGGGTTTTTACCTAATGGAATAGAAATAGCAGGATTTCCGCCCAAGTTAGCCAGCACGGTGTAAATATCAGAAAGGTACATACTCACAGGATCTTTTGTCTTCTCTCCAAATTTGAAGGCAGAGGTAGGAGTAGAGGGAAGCATAATAGCATCAAATTGTTTGAAGGTATTTTTTAGAAAATCATATACTATTCTGCGGACTTTTTGAGCTTTGGTATAGTATGCATCATAATATCCTGCACTTAGTACAAAAGTACCTAACATAATCCGTCGTTTAACCTCTTTTCCAAAACCTTCACTACGACTTTTGATATACGTCTGTTCTAATGCCATATCACCCTCGGTTATATTTTTACTCCTGTAACCGTAACGAATACCATCATATCGGGCTAAATTAGAGGAAGCTTCAGCAGTGGTGAGTACATAGTACGTGGGTATGAGATATTCTAAATATGGAAAGTCTATGTAAGAAATAATGTATCCTTGTTTTTGAAGTTCTTTAATTTTGTTTTCGAAGGCAATTTTGATATAATCAGCCAGTCCTTCATTTTCTAATGTATCTTTTAGGACTGCACATTTAACGGAGCTAGGTTTTTGTTGTAATACTTGTGTGTAATCGGGAACAGGTTTTTCTGAGCAAGTGGCATCATATTCGTCGCTTCCTGCCATGATGGAGAGTAATAAAGCAGCATCTTCTATGTTTTTTGTGAATGTTCCCGCTTGGTCAAAAGATGAAGCATACGCTACAATACCATATCTTGAAATACGACCGTATGAAGGTTTAAGTCCAATGATACCGCAAAAAGATGCAGGCTGTCGGATAGAACCTCCTGTATCTGTACCTAAGCTAGCCCAGCATAAATCGGCGGATACTGCTACCGCAGACCCTCCTGACGAACCCCCAGGTACATACTCTGTATTGAGATAGTTAAGTACCTTACCAAAAGCTGAGCTTTCATTAGATGAACCCATTGCAAACTCATCACAGTTTAATCTACCAATTATGATAGCATCCTCATCAATTAAGCGCTGTACGCAGGTAGCTGTGTAAATACTCTTAAAATCTCCTAAAATTTTGGAAGAGGCGTTTAGACCATGTCCTTTATACGCAAATACGTCTTTTATGCCTATCACCATACCTGCGAGTTTGCCTATTGCTTTACCTTGTTTTATGTTGTTATCAATGCGGGTAGCAGTTTCTGTGGCACTTTCTCGGAATACTTCTAAAAAGGCGTTGAGATGTTTATATTTTTCAATTCGCTTGAGGTAGTACTGTACAATTTCTTGACAGGATATTTTTTTGTTCTTTAAATCTTGTTGAAGGTCAGTAAAATTGGTATAATTCATAATGCAAAAATAGAGTATTTTAGATACAATGTGGACGTAGGGCAAATTACCGTCGTACATTATTTTATCTTGGGCGTGTCCTTGTGGGCGTTACGCTGCGCGTATGCCCACAAGGTCGGCGTGCTACGGGCTGACGGTGCTGCGCCCCACCCCCTGGGCAAGAGTGAAAGCGTGGGCGAGGGGCTTCGCACCGTGCTGACGCACGCCCTCCGCATGCCTCACGCAGCAGCTTTGGGATGTTTTACCTTGTTTTCATATATATCTTTGCTTTACCTTATTTTACATTGGTTATCAGATACTTACAAGGTTAAAATTTTTTACTTTCTTTCAAGTACTTACAAGGTCAAACCTTGAATACATGGACTTTTGATAATCCTTTAACCTTGAATACGCAAGTTTTATTTTATTTTTCAATTGATTTTCAAAGATTTACAAGGTTAAAATTGAGTTTTATCTTGTTTGATATTCATTTTCAGGTGCTTACAAGGTAAGAATTTGAATAGATAGGTTTAGTATACGTGCTGCGTTTTCTGCGTGAGGCATGCGGAGGGTGCGTGAGCAGTGCGGAGCGCAGCGAAGCACCGAAGCGATAGCGCAGCCCGCAGCCCGCCGACCTTGCCCACACGAGCGCAGCGAGCCGTGGGCAAGGACACGCCCAAAAAAATTAACATTTAGTTCTTGAGTACTCACTCTGCTTTGCGTAAAGTAATGTAAAAATAGATTTAAGAATATCAATCTAACAAAGTATTCAAGAAATGATGTATTCTTCGTATCCAAATGTGCTGAGTATTAAAATACTTTTCTACTCCTTTACAAAAAGAAATAGGCGTAATACCTCGTATCACATTTGTAGTAAATAAAGCCTCAATCTGTTCCATTTCTTGAAAGTTAAAAGCATATTCTTGTATATCAAACTGTTGTACGAGAATTTTTCGCAAAGTACCATCCAAACAAGCGGCTTGAATAGGAGGTGTAAAAATTTGATTTTCTACAATGTAAAATAAATTACTGTGTGAGCATTCTACCATTTGTCCCTGCGTATTGAGCAAAATAGCATCTGAAACTTGATTTTGACGTGCGTGTATGGCCGCGAGTACGTAAGGTAATCGCTGTAAAGTTTTGAGACTACTTAAAACAGTGTAATTCAAAGGAACGAGGTCATAAATAATCACATTTTTGATTTCTAAAACATAGCGCAAAGGCACTTCCTCTACACAATAGATGCACACCTCTGGGTAATGTTCCAAAAGATTGGACTCAAAATACTCTTCTCTCCTAAAAACCTGTATTTTTACCTTAACAGCTTTTTGAATACCATTTCTTTGTATAAGTTCAAGAATAATATTCTGTAAATTCTCTCTACTTTGTAGAATAGGCGAGGTTGTGAGATGAAGAGTTTGCATACCTTTTTGCAAGCGTTCAAAATGTAAGTCCCAAAAAAAGATTTTGTTTTTATGTACACGTATAGTTTCAAAAATACCATCTGCGTAGTTAGCGTTTCGAGATAGAGCATAAAATATGGGTTGGTTTGCGCTTAACCACTGTCCATTATACCATAATAATTTTGTATTGAGCATGTTATTTTACCTTTTTACATGCGAGGGATGGCAAATTTTACTCCATTTTTTTGTACAATATCTGCTATTTTGAGCAGAATATCCTCATGGCTGAGTGTACCATGTAAGTATTCAATGTTTGTCAAGTAATAAATAACTTGCATTTCAAAGCCAAATTGTCCAAAATCGTGGAGGTGTACATACATTTCGGCGTCCAAGCGTTCATCTTTTTGTAACATTTCTAAAATTTGCGTTTTTATAGTTCTTATTTGGTCGGGTGTAGTGTCATATTGGAGCCGTAAAGTATAAAAGCCGCGCCTATGAGTTCTTTTTGAAAAATTGACTACTTCTACACTAGTTAAAGACCTATTAGGTACAACATAAAGTGTTCTATCAAGACCTCTAATTTTAGTGCTTCTAAAGCCAATTTGCTCTACAAACCCTTCACTTACACCATATTTAATAAAATCACCCACTTGAAAAGGTTTATCTAAAACTATAACCAAAGAACTAATAAAGTTTCCAATAGTTTCTTGCGCTCCCAAAGCAATAGCAATACCTCCAATTCCTACGCCTGTTAATACATTACTTACATTAAGATTATAGACATTTCCAAGCAAAAAAATTATCATAAAGGTATAAATCAATACTTTCACTAATTGATATAACAAAGGGACAATTTGGTCATCGCTGCGAGATTGTGTTCTCTTAACATGCATACCAATCACGTACGCAATAGCATTAGCTATTGCAGATACCATTCTTGCGATACTAATCACAAACAGTGTTTTAACTACATAACCTAATATTTCAAAGAAACCAATATGTTGCTTAAATACCTTTTCACCTTTAGCGTTGGTAAGCCATTCACCACCGGCTTGCCACTCCTTTGGAACATGATAAAAATGGTAGCAAAGCCATAATCCAAAAAAGAAAATGAAGTAATAAATAGGTCTTCGGGTAATACTGTCTACTTTTTCGTCATCTATCTCATAGCCTTTCTTTTTCAGGTATTTTTCAAAAAGATTTTTGATGCTCGTGGCTATGGGCTTGCGTAGAAAAATACTTACGAACAGAATAAAACTAATTAAAATATAGTTGGCAATAGTGTTTCCCCAGTAAGTTTCTTCAAAAAAAGCAAAAAACTGCTTCATACTTGCAAAATTATGTAAAGTCTATTTGCTTTATACAAGAATGGTTGAGTAAATATAAAATTTTTCTGTTTTTTGGGTGTGTCCTTGTAGGTATGAGCGAAGCGAAATGCCCACATAGAAACGCCCAAAAAGGTAATCAAACTAAAACTCTTTTGTTTTATGTTTTCAAGTATTACCTTTGTACTATGAACAAAACTCATTTATTACTAACCATACTTGTAATTGGATATATTCTACCTACCTCTATCTATGGACAAGATAAATTTGAAACTTACATAGATCAAAAACACGGATTTTCAATTAACTACCCCGCTAACTGGCAAATAATTCATGTACATAATTATTTGTGGTCTGCTCGGTCAGAACTGATAAACGTCAAAGATAAGTTTGAAGATATTGTTCAAATAGCGGCACATTCGCTTCATCATTCAGAACACAACATGCAAGAAGCAGAAATAGCAAATGTATATGCACAGAAAAAACTCTCTTCCATAGAAAAAATACCAGGTAGTAAAGCTATATCCACAGAAAAAGTAATGTTCAAAGATCGCCCTGCGGTTAAAATCATATACATAACTAAAAATAAAGCAGGACATCAAGTCAAGTGTTCAGAATTGTACATGGTACACCAAAGAAAAATATGGACATTCTCTTATACTGCATTAGTTGAGGATTATGACCATTGGCTGCCGTATGTTAATAAGATGTGGGAGTCATTCAAATTGAGTGCAACTAAAAAATAAAATAAAAAGTTGCTTAATCACATGGAAAAAGAAGAGGTTATACTTAATGAAAGTGTCATAGATAAAGCTAAAAATTTACCTTTAGACCCAGGATGTTACAAGTTCTACAACGAGGAAGGGACTATTATTTATATTGGTAAAGCAAAATCTTTGCGTAAAAGAGTATCATCGTACTTTAACCCGAGCCATACACAGCACCCCAAAGTGCGTATAATGGTACGCCAAATTGCAGATATCCAATATATTGTTACCGAAACTGAATTAGACGCGCTGATATTAGAAAATAACCTCATTAAACAGCATCAACCTAAATATAACATTTTGCTCAAAGACGACAAGAGATTTCCATTTCTTTGTATCAAAAACGAACCCTTTCCACGTTTGTTAATTGTGCGAAAACGCATAAACGATGGTTCTTTGTACTTTGGACCTTATCCAAACAGCAAGATCATGTATGCTATTTCAGAAATTCTGCATAAAACAATGTACTTGCGTACGTGTAATTACCACCTTTCTGAAAGCAACATAGCTGCAAAAAAGTTCAGACCGTGCTTAGAATACCACATCGGTAGATGCAAAGCCCCTTGTGCCGCACAACAAGACCACGAAGATTACATGCAAAACATTGAATACGTCAGGAAAATACTCAGCGGAAATACTAGCCAAGTATTGGAAAGCTTAAAAAATCAAATGTTTGAGCATGCCGCTAAATTAGAATTTGAAAAAGCTAATCTTATCAAAGAAAAATACGAACTACTCAAAAACTATAAAAGTAAATCCACCGTTGTATCAGAAGAGATTAGCAATGTAGATGTTTTTACAGTCATAAGTAATGAAAAACTTGCTTTTGTCAATTTTCTTAAAGTAGTGGAAGGTACAGTTATTTTAGCTAAAACTATTGAGGTTAAAAAAGTTTTAGACGAAAGCGACACAGAAATCCTCAACCGAGTCATCTATGAGGAATGGCAAAAAAATGACACTGAAGCATGTAAAATCATTACTAACATTCCTGTTACTATCCATGAAACATTAGGCAAACGTATAGATAACCTTGTACCTACCGATCAGGACGCAGAAAATGACTGGTATAAACTCATGATGCTCTCTCTTAAAAATGTTACTTACACAATGAATGAACAAATCAATAATTATGAAAAAATTAACCCTGAATATCATTACAAAGAGATTTTGGAAGTACTGCAAAAAGATTTACGCTTGTCTACTTTACCTAAGCATATAGAATGTTTTGATAACTCAAATTTACAAGGTACAAACCCTGTTTCTGCAATGGTTGTGTATAAAAATGCACGTCCTTCTAAAAAGGATTATCGTCGTTATCATATTCGTACTGTTTCAGGTCCTGATGATTTTGCTACTATGCGTGAGGTTTTCACTCGCCGTTATGCCAAAGCGGTACAAAATGCAGAGGATTTACCTGACCTTATTATTGTAGATGGCGGTAAAGGGCAACTGTCTGCGGCTGTAAGTGTATTAGAGAGCTTGAATTTAGACATTCCCATTATAGGCATAGCTAAAAAATTGGAGGAGATTTACTTCAAAAATGACCCTATACCGTTGCATATAGACAAAAAAAGTATCAGTCTTAAATTTATACAAAGAATTCGTGATGAGGTGCATAGGTACGCTATTACTTTTCATAGGGATACACGTTCTAAAGCAACTATACAAACCGAGTTATTAAAAATAAACGGTATAGGAGCAAATAGTGCAAAGTTATTATTACAGGAGTTTGGTTCGATTAAAGCTATCAAAGAAGCCAGTTTAGAGGATATAGCCAAATGGGTAGGTATGTATAAGGCGCATTTAGTCAAAGATTATTTAGATAAGCAGGAGTTATGAGCGGTAGAGGGGGATATTTTTTTGGGCGTGTCCCTCGCTGCGCTCGGGTCGGCGTGCTGCGGGCTGCGCTATCGCTTCGGTGCTTCGCTG
>JANWVE010000142.1 GCA_025057675.1 Bacteroidia bacterium | reverse complement strand
CCCACGTCTCGCTGCGCTCGTGTGGGCAAGGTCGGCGTGCTACGGGCTAACGGTGCTACGCCCCACCCGCCCACCCCATGGGCAAGAGTAAAAACGTGGGCAAGGGCTTCGCACTGCTGACGCACCCTCCGCATGCCTCACGCAGAACATTCTGCAAGTATCTTAAACCGTCTATACTCTGTTTAACCTTGTAAGTAAACTCAAAATAACGCAAGAACAAGATAAAACAAAACTATGCATAAAATAAGATAAAAACCTCAAAATCCAGGGTTAAATGCGTGAGGGGCATGGAGCAAGGGCTTTAGCCCTGTGCGAAACGAAGTGTAGCACCGAAGCGAAGCGTAGTGCGGAATGCCCCGACCCGAGCGCAGCGAGGGACACGCCCAAAACAGTAAAATTATTTTTTACTTGATATAATTTTTTGGGCGTGCCCTTGTGGATATAAACACATTAAAACGCCACAAGAACACTTCCAAAAAGCTTTAAAAGGACTTTTTGTAAAAAATTACTGTATCCAAGTTTGACTCAGCAAAAGGTGGGTTTTTATTTTTTATCCTTTTGAAGCAGATAATTTATCTAATACCTCACATTGCTCTTTTACAGCATTAGCGGAAGTGTATAGTAATGCCTTTTCACTTTCTGTGAGATTGAGTTCAATAATTTTCTCTACTCCATTTTTACCGAGAATGACAGGTGCGCCTACGTATATATTATTCAAGCCGTACTGACCTTGTAAATATACACAACAAGGAAATATCCGCCTTTGATTGCGTAGAATAGCCTCAACCATCTGTGCCGCAGCTGCACCAGGTGCATACCATGCCGAAGTACCCATCAATTTGACTAATTCACCTCCACCAAATTTAGTACGCTCCACAATAGCATCTATTTTATCCTGAGGCATGAGTTCGGTCAAAGGAATTCCAGATACCGTAGTATAACGTGGCAAAGGCACCATAGTATCACCATGTCCCCCCATTAAAACTGCTTGTATGTCTTTAGGACTAACTTTTAACGCCTCAGCTATAAATGCACGGTATCTAGCTGTATCTAAAATGCCTGCCATACCAAATACTCTATGAGAAGGAAATCCAGATACTCTGTATGCGTGGTAGGTCATTACATCCAAAGGATTAGATACTACAATAATAATGGCGTTAGGTGAATGTTTTACTACATTTTCGGTAACACTTTTTACAACATCTGCATTGATAGAAATTAAATCATCGCGGGACATACCTGGCTTTCTTGGTACGCCTGAGGTAATGACTACCACATCAGAGTTTGCAGTTTTAGAATAGTCATTTGTGCAACCGATAGAGTAGGTATCATAATAATCTATGGGTGCTTGCTGCCACATGTCTAACGCTTTGCCCTCTGCGATACCTTCTTTAATGTCCAAAAGAACTAATTCGTTACATAGTTCTTTATGTGCTATCACATTAGCACAGGTAGCGCCTACATTACCTGCGCCAATTATAGATACTTTTGCCATACGATTAAAAATATTTGCCAAAAGTACAAAAAATATCCTCTCCAACAAATTTTGCAGTGCGTTTTTGAGGTAGTATAGTTTAATAGCTTATTTTACTTTTTTGGGCGTGTCCCTTCGCTGCGCTCGGGTCGGGCTACTGCGCACTACGCGTTCGCTTCGGTGCTTCGCTAACGCTTCGCACTGCCTAACGGCATGCTCCATAGCCCTCACGCAAGTTGCGTTTTGACATTTTACCTTGTTTTTACACGTACTTTTGCTTTACCTTGTTTAATCCTCATTATGAGATATTTACAGGGTTGATTTTTTTACTTTTTTTGAAGTATGCGCATTTTACCTTGTTTTATTGTTCATTTTCAAGCACGTACAAGGTTAAACCTTGAGTAGATAAACTTAATTTACCAACAGCATTCCTTGTGTGAGGCATTAGTTAAAAAACATTCAACTGCATAAGGTAGCACGCTTATAACAGTTGTTCTGACTAAGATAGTCAGGGTAGATTGCTTTTGCGTGAGGCATGCGGAGGGTGCGTAGCAGTGCGCAGCGCAGCGAAGCACCGAAGCGAAGCGCAGCCCGCAGCACGCCGACCCGAGCGTAGCGAAGGGACACGCCCAAAAAAATACAAATCAGTTTAGTTATAGAATTAGCTATTAAGCAGTTCAATAGCATTTTGCTTAGCGGACTCAGTAACCTGACTACCCGCAATCAGCTTAGCAATTTCTGAAATACGTTCATCGGGGGTGAGCTTTTTTACCCGAGTAACTGGCTGTTTATTTTGATTTTCTTTGAACACAAAAAAGTGGGTCTTTCCTCTGCTGGCTACCTGCGCTAAGTGCGTGATAGATATAATCTGATGATTTTGTGCAATTTTCTCTAATAGCTTGCCCACTTTAAGAGCTACCTCACCGCTTACTCCTGAGTCTATTTCATCAAATATCAAAGTAGGGAGCTGCATTTTATCCGCTAAGCTAGCTTTGAGAGCAAGCATAACCCGAGCAATCTCCCCACCTGACGCAATTTTATGAATAGGTCCTGGCTGTATGCCAATGTTCGTAGAAAGTAAAAAAATCACGCTATCAATACCATACTGATGCGGTTTATAATGTTTGCCTTCAATGGTAATCCATCCATCTGGCTGTTCGTTAATGTAACTCTGTACCACTAACTTGGGCGAGCTAATCCCGACTTGCTTCAAATTGTTTTCAATTGCTTTGGAAATAGCATCCGCAGCTTTTCTTCGCTTTTGATAAAGTTTCAAAGCTAATTCACTGGCTTGTTTACACAAATTTTGTCTTTGATTGATTAGTTCGGAAATATCCTCATCGATTGTTTCAATAGCGTTGATTTTTTCTTGCAGTGCATTTTTTTTATCTATCAATTCGGGCACAGTATTCACGTTGTGTTTACGCATGAGGTTATAGTATGTGTCTATGCGTTTATGAATAAACTCTTCTCGTTTAGGGTCTGTGTTAAGGTTATCTAAGAGTTCTGTAAGTTGGCTGACTATATCCTCAATACTGTAACGAATGTTATTGAGTTCTTGGGATGCTTTTTCAAGAGGTTTGTAATAAGCACTGACTTTATCTAATTTTTGTTGGCAGACTTTGAGTAGAGCATATACATTGCTATCTTCTTCATATAAAGTTTGATGTACGTAATGAATAGCTTCTGCAATTTTGCTAGCATTTTCTAATGTTTGTATTTCTGCTTCTAGTTCAGGGAGTTCATCAGGTTGGAGTTTTGCGTTTTCTAACTCTTCATATTGAAAGTTATAGAAATCTAAATTTTGCTTGTTTTGAATAGATTCTTGCTTTTTTTGTTCTATTTCTTGTTCTAATCGTGTAATTTCGTCGTAGAGTTCTTTAAATTTTTCGCGTTCGGCTAATGAATTCCCGTATATATCCAGCATGCGGAGCTGTTCTGCGGGGTGCATAAGTTCTTGGTCTTGGTCCTGACCGTTAAAATCTACCAGGTAATGAGTGATGTTTTTTAATACTTGAAGACTTACAGGAGTATCGTTAATAAAAGCACGAGATTTACCTGTGTTAGTAATTTCTCTTCGAATGGTGATCTCATCGCTTTTATCTAGTTCGTACTCTTCCATTAAACTATGTACAATAGAGTGTTCAGTTAATTTGAAGTTTGCTTCTACAAAACATTTTTCCGTGCCTTGGCGAATAACTGCTGTATCAGCACGGCTAGCTAAAACCAAGCCCAGCGCGCCCATGAGAATAGATTTGCCCGCACCTGTTTCTCCCGAGATAATATTGAGGTCAGGTTCAAATTCTATGTACAGCTCATCTATTAAAGCATAGTTTTTGATATGCAAGTATCGTAGCATGTTGCTTTAATTCTCTACAGCGGTGTCTATTACTACCTCAGCAATATTGCTGATAGGGACTTCGTGCTTATGATAACGTAAATCCTCTATGATAAGTTTTTCATTGCTGGTGAATATTACGTACCCGTGAATAGTAATACCATCTCTTTGGATAACATTTACTTCTCTACCTTCTATTTTGGAGAAATTTTTAGTGAGTACTCTGCCTTTTATGCGTTCTTGACGTTTTCCCATACTGTTGATATTTCTTGCCACAAAAATAGAAAAAATACAAAAAACTAACATTTTTGAATACCAGTGTAGTTAGTTGACGTTATTTTTCTTTTACAGGAGGGGGAGTACTTAAGAAGGGTTAAGTTTTAATTTTTTGGGCGTGTCCTTGTGGGCGTTACGCTGCGCGTATGCCCACAAGGTCGGCGTGCTACGGGCTAACGGTGCTGCGCCCCACCCGCCCACCCCCTGGACAAGGGTAAAAGTGTGGGCGAGGGGCTTCGCACCAAGCCTGACGGCTTGCCCTCCGCATGCCTCACGCAGACGCCTTTTGATGTTTTACCTGATTTATATATACCTCTGCTTTACCTTACTTAATTTTGATTATCAAATATTTACAAGATTAAGACTTTTACTTTATTTTAGTTATATTCGCTTTATCTTGTTTTTTATTCATTTTCAAGTATTTGCAAGGTTAAACCTTGAATACACAGACTTTTTATACCCTCTTAATCTTGAATATCACAGTTTTACCTCATTTTCAATTGATTTTCAATGAACTACAAAGTTAAAATATATTTTTACTTTGTTTAGTGTTCATTATCAAGTGTTTACAGGGTAGAGTCTTGATTAGATAAACTTTTTGATAGCGTTTTTTGCGTGTGGTATTAAGTTAAGAGAGATACTTGAAGTGCCCCCATTTATTTATAATAAGTATCTTGACTAAAGATGGTCAGGATGTACTGCTCCTTGCGTGAGGCATGCGGAGGGCGTGCGTCAGCACGGTGCGGAGCGCAGCGTAGCACCGAAGCGATAGCGTAGCCCGTAGCACGCCGACCCGAAGCGCAGCGAGGGACACGCCCAAAAACAAACTAGGTAGCAAAAGATCTCACAAGTGTTACATAGAATTGTGCGCGCTGTTTAGGGTATGTACGATATAACACATCTATATTTATACTTATTTTATTTACTTGGGTTGAAAATTAGCTGGATTAAACCCTGGATTACTCACAAAAGTAACCGAAGTTTTGATGTTATTAAACCGTTTTTGAATAACTATACAAGCTTTAGGCTCCCACAACAGTATGTAAGGAAGTTCGTCAGCTAGTATTCTCTGAAACTCATAATTTAGTGTTTTACGTTTTGTTCTGTCCAATTCCTTGTTGATTTTTTCTAAGAGTTCGTCGGCTCTTTTGTTGTCAAAACCTACGAAGTTATATCCTCCATTTGCCCAATTAGAACTGTGAAAGATTTGGTACAAGTTAGTAGGTGCTGGTTCTTCCACCCATCCACCGAGAAACATGTCAAAGGTATGTTCTTTACGAGCTTTAATGTTTGCTGTTTGGTCTTGCTCTAAAACATGTACTACTATACCTACAGTACGAGCTACATCAGAAAACATGTATCCAACTTTGCGATAGTCTGCGTTACCTGCTGAGATAGCAAAATCAAATTCAAAATCAACCCGCTCACCATTGATATTTTTATCTCGGATACCATCTTTGTTAGTATCTTTCCATCCGGCTTCATCTAACAGTTTAGCTGCTTTCTCTGGGGAGAACTCAACAAACGGAATAGTTTTGTCGTACTCTTCGGGTTTTTCTATTAAACCTGCATTAGATATACGAGTAGCAAACCCTTGCATTACTTTATCAATCATTTTATCTACATCAAACAAATGGGCGATAGCCTTACGAACCCTCTTATCTGTAAAAAAAGGTTTTCTGTCCTCATTTGGCTTCAAATTAAAGCCTATATAATTATAGCTAAATTTATTAGGTGTGGCGAGTTCAACAGTATTTGGGTCCATACTAGACTTTAGACCAAGGTACTCTTTGACCGGCAAGTCATATAGGACATCAATTTGATTTAATTTGAATAACTGAATTGCTGTGGTAACGTTTTTTATAACCCTATGAATGATTTTTTGTGGATAAGCCTGGAAATAGACATTTTCATTTTCAAAAGCGTCTCCCCACCAGTTTAGTTTCCTTTCAAGGACAATTCTCTCGCCATAAGTCCATAGTCTGACGACGTAAGGTCCTGAACCAGATATATTATTAGGGAGCTTCCTGAAAGTGTCGGAATTGAAAGTTTCTGCAAATTTCGTTATTTTTTCATTGATGGTACTTGTGATTTCTTTATTGAGTTGTGGAATGGATACATCTTTGAGGAGGCCGAAGGGATCGTAGTTGTATTCAGGAATTATGCTTAGCACGTTGAGCATGAACTCAGCAAGTATATATTTTTCGTTCGTTTTTACAGTAAATTTTTTTGGATTGTTCGGGTCTATGATTACATCTTCAACAAACGCATAATTCGGGCGGAGGTGAGCTGCATTTACCTTTGGATTTTTTATTACCTTCAAGGTAAAAGCATAATCGTATCCAGTAATTGGTGAGCCATTGTCCCAGGTAGCTTCTTTACGTATTTCGTATTCAAAAGATAAACCGTCTTCGGATATATTGGGAGTACTTTTAGCTAAAACGGGTACAACATTTAAGGTATTAGGGTCTGTTGCGCAAAGGGATTGAAAAATGTTTCGTATTATAGAAAAGGTAACCGCAGAAGTTGATAAAATAGGGTTCAAGGCATCTGCATCGGTTATTTCACGCACTACTACGGAGTCTCTATATTTGGATTGTCCCAAAGTAATATGGGAAGCTATGGATGCAATCAAAATTAAGCAAAGAATAAGAACTTTCATAAGGAAGGGTGTAAATTTGCGCAAATTTCTCAATTATTTAATAAAAAACAAAAAAACACTCACATGTAGTTATAGTATATATCTATAAGAATAGCAAGGCGGATATATCTTATATTAAATGTTAAGTCTATTTTCAATAGGTATGAATTAGCTATTGAGTGTTTTTTGGGCGTGTCCTTGCCCACGTCTCGCTGCGCTCGTGTGGGCAAGGTCGGCGTGCTACGGGCTAACGGTGC
>JANWVE010000141.1 GCA_025057675.1 Bacteroidia bacterium | reverse complement strand
AGGTAAAACATCCAAAGGCTGCTTGCGTGAGGCATGCGGAGGGTGCGTGAGCAGTGCGAAGCACCGAAGCGATAGCGTAGCCCGCAGCACGCCGACCCAAAGCGCAGCGAAGGGACACGCCCAAAAATAAAAAATTAACTGTTATTTACCTTGTTTAAAGTAAAATTTCTCAATAAATGGCAGTTTTATACTATAAAACTTAGTTTATTAAAAATAAGTGTGCAAGATACTGAATTTACTTATTCGCCCTTTTAACAGATGCCCGCTTTAACCTGTCATTGATAGCTTTGCCTAAACCTTGGTCAGGAAAGGTTTGAGCTACAATTGCTTTTATGGGCATACTATCCAAGCTTCGTAAAGCATGAAAGAGATTTCTCGCTGCTTCAGATAAATCGCCACGGGGCGAAAGCACAAACTGCTGATGAATAGGTACGCGTTCATGATAACGCTCAAAAGCAATAATACCAATCTCTTCAAAACTGTACTCAGGAGGGATTCTATCTATAAATAAGGGTATTCGGGGTGCATAATGAGTATCCAACATTCCTGGTGCATCAGGGTTAGTTTTAGTTTGTACACAAATATCTACCTTACCAATAATCTCCTCAATAGTTTCTACGGTAGTACCGCCTAAACGTAAAATAGTGGGTATCTCGGTTTCAAAAGTGATGATAGTAGACTCTACCCCAATTTTACACGTACCCCCATCCAAAATGTAAGGTATCTTGCCCCCTAAGGAGTCCAATACATGCTGTGCAGTCGTAGGACTAACATACCCAAACGGATTAGCACTGGGCGCCGCTAATGGAAAATCTAATTTTTGGAGCAGTTCTAAGGTTAAAGGATGCCCAGGAATACGAATACCAACAGTATTGTGTCCTGAAGTTACTATATCAGGGATAATGTCTTGTTTAGGTAGAACATAAGTAATTGCAGAAAAGTACTTTGCTAATTCATATACAGCAATGGGTACATAAGAAACATATTTTTGAATTTCATCTATGGAATGTACATGAACAATTAAAGGGTCAAGAAAGGGACGTTGTTTAACTTCAAATATTTTGATTACGGCTTCGGGGTTTAGAGCATTAGCGGCTAATCCGTATACTGTTTCGGTAGGAATGGCTACTAGCTCGTTTCTTTTAAGAAACTGCATCGCAAGATGTATATCTTTACCTACCAAAGTTTTTTGCCTATCCATTAAAACCCTTCTCCAACGAGCTGTACTTCTAATTCCAAAAGTATGTTAAATTTTTGATAAACGCAAGTTTTTACCTTGTCAATGAGGGCTATCATATCTGCTGCGGTTGCGTTGTTTTCATTGATTAAGAAATTAGCGTGTTTAGGACTTACCATAGCTCCTCCAATTTGAACTCCTTTTAACCCACAAGCCTCTATCAAACGCCCTGCAAAGTCATTCGGTGGATTTTTGAATATACTTCCTGCATTCGGTTTATTCAAAGGCTGCGTTTGACCCCGTTTTTCTAACAGTGTTTTTCTTTTTTGCTTGATGTGTTCAATGTTACTTGACTTTTTAAGCTGTAAAGTAACCTCTGTAATTACTGCATCAGTTAGGTTTGTGTAACGGTAACGCACTTCTATTTGACTGGGGCTAAGCGTAAGCACTTTACCTGCACGTATGCATTCTACCTGCCTAATAACCTCAAAAATCTCTTTTTGATAAGCACCCGCATTCATAATCACAGCACCTCCTACTGTACCTGGGATTCCACCCAAGTTTTCTACTCCTTCAAAACCCATTTCAATTAGGTCTAATACTAATCTTGGAAGATTATAGCCCGCGCCCACGGTAATATATTCTCCATCCACATGAATATAGCTTAATGTATCTCTTACTGCAATAACACTACCCCGAATACCTTTATCGCTTACTAAAATGTTACTTCCTCTACCCAAGATAAAATAGGGTAAATGCCGCTCATGATGATAAATCACTAACTGAATAAGGTCTTCTTTATCGGCGGGTTCGAAAAAATAGTCTGCGGGACCACCAATTTTGAGCGTTGTATGTTTTTTTAAGGGTTCATTGTACTTTATACTACCTCTAAAAAAACTTTGAATTTCATTCATTTGATGCACGTTCATAGTTTTTTAACCTTATCAAGGTTCATCATCTATTTTGCACTTGGGCATAACGGCTTTGAGATAGTTTATCTGAGCGGGTAGAATAGGATTATCGTAAATATAAAACTCTCTCAATTTCTTTAAGTAAGAAATTTCCATAGGTAAGGTAGAAATTCGGTTTTTACTAATGTTAATTTTGGTTAGTTGGGTTAATTTTGAAATTTCAACAGGAACTTCATAAATAAGATTGTTGTGTAGATACAGCTTGTCTAATTTAGTAAGCTTGCCAATGCTTTTAGGGATGTAGTTACATTGATTGTGGTTCAGACCTAGCCAAGTGAGATCTGTCAGCTCGCCAATCTCTTCTGGAATTTTTTTGATTTGGTTATTAGATAAACTCAATACTTGAAGTTTTTTGAGTTTGCATACAGCGGTATTTATTTCATAGATTTGGTTTTCAAATAGATACAGTTTGACTAACGATTTCAAGTTAGCAATATCATCAGGAATTTCTTTTATTTGGTTGTGTGCGAAGCTGAGCACTTGCAGGTTTTTAAGTTTGAAAACTTCTTTCGGTATTTCAGTGAATTGGTTGCCTGTGGCGCTTAGTTCTTTGAGGTATGTAAGGTTTTCTATACTTTTGGGTAGGGTTTTAAGTTGGTTATTAGCGATATTTAGGCGTTTTAGTTTAGTTAATACACCGATATTTTCGGGCAGTTCGGTTAGTTGATTATCTCCTAATCCCAGCCATTCTAATTCTGATAATACGCCTATTTCTATGGGTATTTGAGTTAAGCTGTTTTCAGATAAGCTAATCAATTGCAACTTGCGTAGGGAATACAATTGGGTAGGAAACTCCGTAAATCTATTTCCCGTGAGGATAATTGCTTGTAAGTTTTTAAGTTGACTAATCTCTGCGGGTAGAGTAGATAGTTCGTTGTAGGACAAGTTGAGTTGTTGCAGTGCAGTTAATTTGCCAATTTCAGGGGGTAGGTGGGTTAGTTTATTAGCAGATAAAGTGAGCTTATAGACTTTTTCAGGGTTTTTGAGGGCTTCTTTGAGGTTATCTACCCAAGGTTGTTTAGCCAAAGCCGCAGAGTCTAACAAGGGTATTTGGGCGAAAAGCAGGCTGTACCACAGGCTTACTATTCCGACGAGAATACGCTTCATGCCTGCAAAAGTAAGGATTATTACTGACTTGGGTTACATTCTTAGTTTGGATAAAATTCAGTGTATGGTGGACAGGTCAGTAATTTGAATATACTAAGTATAAAAAATAGTTCTATTTTTGGGCGTGTCCCTTCGCTGCGCTCGGGTCGGCGTGCTGCGGGCTACGCTATCGCTTCGGTGCTGCGCTAACGCTACGCACTGCTCACGCACCCTCCGCATGCCTCACGCAGCAGCTTTTGGATGTTTTGCCTTGTTTTTAGACATATACTTGCTTTACCTTGTTTGATATTGATTATCAAGTATTTACAAGGTTAAAATTTTTTACCTTGTTTGAATTGCGTCTATTTTGTCTTGTTTTATGTTCATTTTCAATTATTTGCAAGATTAAACTTTGAATAAATAGACTTTTTGTAATACCTTAACCCTGAACGTACAAATTTTACCTTATTTTCAATTGATTTTCAAGGATATACAAGGTAAAAATATATTTTTACCTTGTATACTGTTCATTTTCAAGTACTTACAAGATTAAATTTTACATAAGTGGATTTGGTCTACTTGCTGCTTGCGTGAGGCATGCGGAGGGCAAGCCGTCAGGCTTGGTGCGAAGCCCCCCTTGCCCAAGGGGTGGGGCGTAGCACCGTTAGCCCGTAGCACGCCGACCTTGTGGGCATGAGCGCAGCGAAACGCCCACAAGGACACGCCCAAAACTGAAATCTTTGACCAAAAAAGCCGCAATAATTATCTGCGGCTTTGGATTTAAGACTCTCTAATCTCTTTGCTCTATAGGAATGTAAGGTAAATTCATCTTACCGATATAGTACAAACGTGGGCGTATAAGTTTATTATCACTTAGCTGCTCAAGGAGGTGTGCGCACCAACCTGACATTCTACTCATTGCAAATATAGGGGTATACATTTCTAGTTCTATTCCCATAGTGTAATAAGCTGACGCAGAGAAAAAGTCCACATTAGGATAAATAGGTTTTCCCTTCAAATCCATTTCTCGGCGCATAATTTCCTGAATTTTCACGGACATTTCATACCATTTCATATTTCCTGCTTCTTCAGAAAGCGCTTTTGAGAGGTTCTTTAAATGCTCCGCGCGAGGGTCTATGGTTTTGTATACACGGTGCCCGAAGCCAAAAATTTTCTCTTTATTTTGTAATCTTTTCATGATGTAAGGTTCTACATTCTCTACGGAACCTATCTCCAATAACATTTCCATTACTTCTGTATTTGCACCGCCGTGTAAAGGACCTTTTAATGACCCTATTGCTGCCGTAGTTGCAGAGTAAAAGTCAGATTGGGAAGATGCACAAGCCTTAGCGGTAAAAGTTGAAGCATTCAATCCGTGTTCTGCGTGCAAAATCAGGCACATATCAATAGATTCAGTTTCTGCAGGACCGGGTTCTACGCCGCGTAGCATATAAAGAAAGTTTGCTGCTTCGTTAAGATGTTCCGTAGGTGAGATAGGTTCTAAACCCTGACGAATTCGGGCAATAGCGGCAACCAAAGTTCCTATTTTAGCATTAAGGCTCAATGCTATACGGTAGCAGTTGTCATAACTTAAATCATCGGCTTTATCATCAAAATCAGCGAGCATAGATACCGCAGTGCGTAAGGCATGCATCGGACTAATTTTTTTATTAAGCCTTTTGAGATAGTCTAATATAGGCTGCGGCACCTCGCGCATGGAACGCAAACGGCTAACAAATTCTTCGTATTGCTTTTTATTAGGGAGTTTGTCGTGGAAGAGCAAATACATAGTTTCTTCATAATCGGCGTGCTTAGCCAAGTCATTGATGTTGTACCCACTGTAAATGAGAATCCCATTTTGTCCATCTACTTTACAGATACGGGAAACAGACGTAAAAACGCCCTCTAATCCTTCTTTTATTTCTACGCCTTCAGGTAGCGTAACGCCTTCAGGTAATTTTACCATAAGTTTTATTTTATAAGTTCAAAAATAATAACCGTTTTGTAATGTCCAATGTTTTTTATAGCTAAAAGACGTAAACAATTCATTATCAGTTATTTATTTTCTAAAATTGAGATTGAGACAAAAATTCAACTAACAAGCGCACACCTACTCCCGTACCCCCGCGTCCTCTATAAGATTGTGGCGTTTGCAAAAAGGCAGGACCTGCTATGTCTAAGTGTATCCATGGATAGTTTGTAAAGTGTTCTAAAAACTTTCCTGCAGTGATAGCGCCTGCATTGCGCCCACCGATATTTTTCATATCTGCTACATTAGATTTTAAAAGTTCTCCATACTCTTCCCATAAGGGCAGTTCTACTAAACGTTCATATACTTTTTCCCCTGCTTGTTTAATAGAATTTTTAATACCTTCATGAGCAGTACCCATCATAGCAATACCAATATCTCCCACTGCTACTACCGCAGCACCTGTTAAGGTAGCTAAGTCAATAACTAATTGTGGTTCATACTGTTTAGCAAAATGAAGGGCGTCCGCTAGAATTAAACGCCCTTCTGCATCGGTATTTAACACTTCTACAAAAGAACCACTGTGCATTTGAATAATGTCCCCCGGCGTGTAAGCATTTTTACCAGGTCTGTTATCCGTAGCAGGAATTAAACCTATGACGTACAAATTTAATTTCATTTGTGCAATGGCACAGAAAGCACCAATAACTGCTGCGGCGCCAGCCATATCACACTTCATGGTATCCATACCTCCTTCGGTAGGTTTAAGGCTTAGCCCTCCTGTGTCATATACGATGCCTTTACCTACTAAAATAATGGGGTTTTTGTTCTTAGGTTTATTCGGCTTATATTCTAAAATAGAAAAAGTAGGTGGTAGTTCGCTGCCAGAGTTCACTGCCAATATGCCTCCCATTTTAAGGGACTCTATTTTCTTTTTATCAAGAACTTCTACTTTGAAGCCATATTTCTTACCTAATTCTTGGGTTCTTTTAGCCAATTCTACTGCATTTAATGTAATAACTGGTTCATTAACTAAATCTCGGGCGATGCAGGTACTTTCACCTACTATTTGTCCTTTTTTAATAGCATTTTTAAGCATAGCGTTTTCTTTTTCTACACAAATGTTTACTTTATCAAGAGTGTTGTTTTTGGGATTAGAAAAATACTTGTTAAATTGATAGTTAGATAATATAACCGTTTCAGCTACCGCGAATGCTATCTCTTCCACAGAAATGGTAGTAAAACTATCGTGTAAATGAATGTTTAGTTGAGACAAGCTCAATGTATTAGCAGTACTGACTAGTTCATGTACTCCTTTACGAATTTTTTCTAATGTGATTTGACTATGTTCCCCAAGATGATGGATAATAGTAACATCTTCGCCAAGAATATATCTTGTGCCTGAAGTAAAACTCTCTGAATTTATACCTTTGTGGGCAGATAAAACAGATAATCCGTGTTCTTTATCTATCAAGTGGGCATGATTTCCTTTTGCTTTTTTATCTGTAATTAAAGTTATTTCCATGCGAGCAAACTTGCAAAATTATTTTCAATCTTGCAAATAAAGATCTTGAAGCAAAGCTCTATTATATTTTTATTTTTACACAAAATACGATACTCAAATATGGTTAAAGGTAAAAGTTAGATTTTGTTTTTTGGGCGTGTCCTTGCTTGCGTTTCGCTGCGTTCATGCAAGCAAGGTCGGCGTGCTACGGGCTACGCTATCGCTGCGGTGCTTCGCTGCGCTCCGCACTGGGCTAACGCCCACCCTCCGCATGCCTCACGCACGTAGCAAGCAAACTAATCCCATTTATACAAATATAACTTTGTAAATAACTGAAAATCAATGTTAAACAAGATAAAAATA
>JANWVE010000140.1 GCA_025057675.1 Bacteroidia bacterium | reverse complement strand
CAAAGATATATCTAAAAACAAGGTAAAACGTCCAAAAGCTGCTGCGTGAGGCATGCGGAGGGTGCGTGAGCAGTGCGTAGCGCAGCGTAGCACCGAAGCGATAGCGCAGCCCGTAGCACGCCGACCCGAGCGCAGCGAGGGACACGCCCCAAAGCTAAGCGAATAGATTGTAAATATCTATTTGTGATAAAAGAGCTACCAATAAACAGATTACAGTAACAATATACAATCCGTACCTAACATACGTGTTTTTTTCTATTTTTTGAGTATCAAAATTGCGTAAAAAATACAATACTATCATGCTAATTATTAAGCCCATAAAGCTCCCTACAGCTACATCTGCAGGAAAATGGGCACCTACATAGATACGTGTGTAAGCTATCAAGCAAGCTGCTACCCCTAAAAAAAATTGATATAAAAAATTTCTACTGACTGTACTTAATACAGTACAAGCACTCATTATTGTAATACTATGTCCCGAGGGAAAGCTATTATGCTCAGGAACAGGACTAAGTAAAACATGAATTGACTTATCCCGCAGCAGTTTTGCAGGCCTGTGCCAGTCTGAAAACAGAACCTGCTTACAAAAGTGTACTATTAACGCAGTAACCAGCACACAAAGTATAATCTCCAAAGATACTTTCCAATACTTATCATAAGCACAAGCTAATAACAAAGCAAAAATGGACACATAAAAGCCGTTACCGAATTCTGTGAAAAAAGGCGCGTAATCATCCAAGATTGGAATTCTTAGAGCATTGAGTATTAAAAAACTCTCTTGGTAGCCCCATACAAAAGTGGCTATAAGTAAACTAATAGAAAAAAATCCTGTTACGATTAAAAAGACCCCAAGAGATTTCTCATACAGTAAACTTCTGAACATCTAATTTTTTACCTTTTTCAAAGTCAAAAATACGGCATTTACATAACTTACGTTTGTGGAACCAGTATTGAAATGAAGTTTTAACAACACCTAATCCGTACACGATACTTCTATGAAAGTTAATAGAAGAGGCTTCTTTAAAGTATTTTGTAGGACAGGTAATCTCACCGATAGTAAAACCCTTCATGGCAATTTGAGCGAGCATCTGATTATCAAAAACAAAATCATCAGAATTCTCTTCTAATGGTAATTCTTTTAACACTTGTGCAGAGAAAGCCCTATATCCTGTATGATACTCAGCTAATTTTTGTCCCATCATGATATTTTGAAAAAAGGTCAAAATACGATTGGCAACATATTTATAGAGGGGCATTCCACCTTTTAATGCGCCCTTTCCTAATATCCGAGAACCTAGTACAACAGGATATAAATCCTGTGCAATTAAGTAACTCATAGAGTGAATAAGTTTAGGGGTATATTGGTAGTCAGGATGCAGCATAATAATTATGTCTGCTCCAATAGAAAGTGCTTTTGCGTAACAAGTTTTTTGGTTACCTCCATAACCTCGATTTTTTTCATGTACAATCACGTGCTGAATTCCCAATGATTTGGCTTTTTGGATGGTGTTATCTTTAGATTGGTCATCTACTAATATCACTTCATCTACAATATCAAAGGGTATTTCTTGATACGTTTGCTCAAGGGTCTTTTCTGCATTATACGCAGGCATTACCACAACTAACTTTTTACCTAATACCATACAACATACAAAAGTACAAAAACTTACTTGCATGGAGGGTTATACCTTTAACAAAAGCAAAGGACACTATAAAACACTATAAACAAGAATAAGATTTTGTGAATCTTTATAAGAAGCGAAAGTATTAGTAACTACGTATTACAGGCTAGCGTTGATTATTTTTTGATATTCTGATTTTGAGGTAGCACCTACAAACTTATTTACAACTTTTCCTCCTTTGAAAAATAATAAGGTAGGGATGTTTCTTATGCCCATTTGCGTAGGTATTTGAGCGTTTTCATCAACGTTCATTTTGCCAATGACAACATTAGGGTTTTCCTTGGCTAATTCTTCCAAAATAGGGCCTACTATTCGGCATGGACCGCACCATTCTGCCCAAAAATCTACTATTACTAACTTATCTGATTGAAGGACTAAAGACTCAAAGTTATCGTCTGTGATTTCTACAACGTTTTGTGCCATAATGTAACAATTATAAGGATGGGCAAAAATAAAAAATATGTTTAATAATTAGTAAATCAAAGCACAAGAAGTTTTGAAAAAGTGGGTGGTATTTTTTTTGGCGTGTCCCTTCGCTGCGCTCGGGAGCGAGAGACACGCCAAGAAAATAAAAAATAAAATCCACTACCGTTCTACTACAAACCTTAAAACTACTCAAAAAACATTTTAACCTTACTCAACTCTTCTACCCATGAGATCTTCTTTTGTGTCTCTTTGCAGTTTTGTACATAAAAGGAATAGTTTTTTTCTATCTCCTCAATTCCCTCTTTTATATCCCTCACTTGATGATTATTTATATACTTACCTACCTTGTAGGTATCTATAAATTGTTTTATCTCCGTCATTGAAGTAGCTAATACAGGTATTCCTGCATATAGGTATTCAAAAAGTTTGTTAGGTAATGCATACTGATAGCTTTTACCCATGTTTTTATCTAATAAACATAGTCCTATGCGTGCTTGTGCTGTGTAATATGGTAAATCAGATAAAGAAATATGCCCCAAAAAATGAACTTTATCGGTAAGATTTTTCTGTGCTACTTGTTGTTTGAGTTCATCCAAAATATCGCCATTTCCTAAAATCACCAACACGTAATCCAACTCTGGTATAGCATCAATGATTGCTTCTAAACCTCTTCCTATGTTCACCGCTCCTTGATAAAGTAAAATTTTTTTACCGTATTTACGCTGTAAATTCGCTACATGCAAAGGGATAGACTCTTGAATTAAACTTAATTGCGGAATGTTTCGGACTACTTTAACATCTACGCCGTACTTCTGTTGGTACTCCTGCGCTATAGAATGAGAAACAGTATAAACATACTTTAACTTTGGAAAGATCCACTTTTCAATCCAGTACCACACTTTTTTTACCTTAGGACGATGAACCAGCTCAGGTAGCTCTGTAAAATACTCATGGCTGTCATAAATCAATCGTTTTTTACGAATTTTTGAAGCTAAAAAATTACTTAACAAAGTATCTAAATCAACGCTTAGTAAAATGTCATATCTTAGAAATAAAAGAACGAAAAACAGGGTTAAATTGTAAGAAGCATAAAACCATACACCCTTTTCAAAAGGTAGCACAAGACGATTTGCTTTATATGGCGTTTTTGGGAGTTTTGGAGAGTTTTTCTTTTTTCTGCCAATAATTTCAACTTCAAAACCCTGTTCGATAAGCCATAAAGCCGTTTTGTGCATGCGGTATTCATTGGAGAGATCATTCGTTACTGAAATGAGAATTTTTTTCTTTTTTTGGGGCATTTGGGCATGTTCATTTTTGCTGTGCTTGGGATAGGGGATGGCGTAGAACAAGCTGTGCAGAACGCTTGTCCTATGTGTGTCAGGTTTCAGGCACTTCGGCGAAGCAAGCTTGAGTTAGTATCACAGTATATTTTTTAGCAGTGTGATGGGTATTTTTTACAGTTTTTCTTTATTTCCCGTTTTGATATTTTCTTGTTCGGTAGAGGTAGAGATATTTGAGTTATTGAGAGTACCTGAGTTCATTTCCATTTTGAACTGTTTGAGGAGTTCTGCGGCACGGAGTTTTTCGGCTTCTTCTTCCATTTTTAATCTTGAGGTATCTACACTGTCGATAGCCATTTCCATTTTAGCTTCATTTTTAGCGGTTTGTTCGTTAATTTTCTGTATCATTTCGTCGTGAGTAGCGGATATGCCATGTACTTCAAATTGTTCCATGGTATCGGCAATTTTTGCTTGCCATTTGGCGCGTTCGTGTGCGCGCAAAGCTTCTTTGGCTTCGGCAATTTTTCTGTCTTTTTCTTTCATGAACGCTTTTTTAATTTCTAAGGCTTTTTCGTAAGCTTTAACTGCCATAGCATGTTGGGACTCTGTTTGTGCGATGAGAGATTTGAGCTGTTCTACTCGCAGGGCATAGTTCATAGCGATATCATCTCTACCTGCGGATATAGCACCTTTCATTTTAAGGGTTAGGTCTTGGTATTCTGCTTTGTATTTATTTAACTCTTTTTCTAACAGAGTAACGGATGCTTTTACTGTGGCGATGTTTTGGTTCATTTTAGGCACTTGTTCGTTCATTTCACGAATGTTCTGCTCTAAAATGAGTTTAGGGTCTTCGATAGCAGATATTGCACCACCAAATAGCGCTCTAATAGCGCGCACAAATCTTTTCCAAAGAGACATAGGAATAACCTTAATTTTAATACAAAGGTAAGTAATTTTATTTTTTCTACGAAATTTTTATATCAGTATGAGGGCTGTAACCATTGTTATTTAGGTAGATATTTGGTAAATCAGGCTTATTTTTGGGCGTGTCCCTCGCTGCGCTCGGGTCGGCGTGCTGCGGGCTACGCTTTGCTTCGGTGCTTCGCTGCGCTCCGCACTGCTGACGCACCCTCCGCATGCCTCACGCAGCAGCATTTGGATGCTTTACCTTGTTCGTATATATGTCCTTGTTTTACTTTGTTTAGTATTCATTATCAGATAACTACAAGATTAAAAGTTCTTTATCTTGTTTTAATTTCGCTTATTTTATCTTGTTTTGTATTGATTTTGAAGCATGTACAAGGTTAAACCTTGAACACATGGACTTTTTACTCTGATTTTCGAGGTTTTACCCTATTTTGAACTGATTTTCAAGTATGTACAAGATTAAAATATATTTTTACCTTGTTTGGTCTTCATTATCAGCTACTTACAAGGTAAAGATTTGAATAAATAAATCCTGCCGACTTGCTAAGGTTCTTGCGTGAGGCATGCGGAGGGCGTGCGTTAGCACGGTGCGAAGCCCCTCGCCCACTCTTTCACTCTTGCCCGGGGGGTGGGGCGTAGCACCGTTAGCCCGTAGCACGCCGACCTTGTGGGCATACGCGCAGCGTAACGCCCACAAGGACACGCCCAAAAAATCTAAACTATCAACTCATAACTTTCATCTATTATTTTTTGCTAAACCATTTTTGCCACCATTTACGCTTGGGAATATCAGTCGGACTTACAACTCCTTCCTTCTGTATCATAGATAAAAGGGTCGTGATATCTTCAGATTGAGATAAAAAACTTTGTATAGTACTTGTGTACTGAAGCTTTTGACTCCAATAGTGTTTAATGTAAGTATCACAAGACTGAATATCATACTCTCTCTGAAAAAAATAACTTACCGCAAACTGCTCTATAATATGCTTAGGATATTGAGGATAAATTTCGTCAACGAATTCTACTACTCTCCTTAAAATTGGAATATGAACAGGTAAAAAACCAATCACACCCGCATTCCACATGTATATATCCAAGTTTATGGGCATTCCTTGAAAAGTTAATCTTCTCATATTTTTTCTAAATCGTTTCATTTGTCCTGTGGTGTGAGTAGCAATAAAATACTCCTTCATGTGCATCAAAATACTTTTATCAGTTATTCTGTTTAATATCTGCTCATAATTTTGAGTAAAAAACGTATCTCCATCAAGGTAAAGAATGGGATTTTGAGCAAATTGTTCATGTAAGTTGAGTAACATCATTATCTTTAATCGATGTGTAAAATCATGTACTCCCCGCCACTGTTTGATAGTTTCTTGAGTCAGGTTATGAAAATAAACTTGGTTTGTAATCACTCTGAAAGCAGATGGGTTATCAGTGTATAAATGAACTTCTACCTTTTTAGGTGCAAAGGCTAAAGCCGTTAAGATAGAATACAAAGTTTGTGTGTATCCATCTTCACTTCCATAGGATTGATATACTAACAGTGTATTCATACACACAAACATACAGAATAGTTGAGTAAAACAGTCAAGTGAAAAATCTTATATTGAAATTAAGTTTATTATAGTCAGAAGTTAGCGGTTACCCATCGTTCGTTTTGGGACATATCTTTGTGTATCTGTACATTTTTAAGTCCCATATCAAGGTACAATTTTTTTACTTGTTGGGCATAATTTTGATGTACTTCTGTAAGTACGGGTGTGTATGTAGGTTTAGCCCGCAGTGCAATAGCTTCGTAAAATAACAAAGGATTAGAATTAGGTACAAATAAAGCTAGATGAGGCTCATAATCAACCACATTTTTAGGTAAAGTATTTTTCTCCTGCCAAGGAATATAAGGTGGATTAGACACAACGCAATCAAGATCCCGAAAAGACTCTACTGAAGATTGAAACAAATCTTGCTGCTTATAATGAATTTCTACGTTATTTTTTACTGCATTATGTTCAGCTACTTCAAGCGCAGAGGGGCTAATTTCCCAAGCATGTACTACCAAGTAGGGTAATTTTTTTTTGAGTGTTATTGCAATACAACCACTTCCTGTACCTATATCTAATACTTTTTGATAAGAGGGGTTATTTTGTATGTGCTTAATTAGCCACTCTATCATTTCCTCAGTTTCAGGGCGAGGAATTAGTACATGCGGATTAACATAAAATTCTAAGTCAAAAAAATAGGCTTTTTCTATGACATATTGAAGGGGTTCTCCTTTTTGTAGGCGTGTTTTTATGAACTGATACGTGTCCCATTCTTGTTTGTTCAATGGATATGTTTTATGAGGATCTAAATTTCCTTTAATATGCTCTGATACACGTTGGAATATGATGTTTATTTCGGATAGTGAATAAATTGTAGATAGAGATTGTATAAAGTCTTTTTTTAGTTCAGTGGTGGATATAGTCATTGTTGATAATTAGTTGTCTTTGTCATCATCGTCTCCGTTGCCCCCCGCAATACTAATGAGAAAAGTAACGACTATTGCTATTCCAGATAAAATAAATGCAATTGAGTTGAATATACTTGACCATATAGATTTTTTTGTTGGTTTCTCTGTCATAGAACTTAGCCTAAATTTTTCTTACAAATATACAGGGATATACGATAAAACAGGAAAAATGTTTCATTTGTCATTAAAAAATATGCACTAATTTTTAACACTTAATATTTGATATTTTGGGCGTGTCCTTGTGGGCGTTACGCTGCGCGTATGCCCACAAGGTCGGCGTGCTACGGGCTGACGGTGCTGCG
>JANWVE010000013.1 GCA_025057675.1 Bacteroidia bacterium | reverse complement strand
AGCACCGTTAGCCCGCAGCACGCCGACCTTGTGGGCATACGCGCAGCGTAACGCCCACAAGGACACGCCCAAAAAATAATTCTATCACAGTCTGTTTCTTAAATACAAATCAAAAGTTTGTGCAAAACGTTATACTTTTGCATTATGGCAAAATATACAGAAGAGAACATCAAATCCTTAGACTGGATAGAACATATACGCTTACGCCCAGGTATGTATATCGGTAAATTGGGTGATGGCACCGCACCAGACGACGGTATATATATATTGCTCAAAGAAATTATTGACAACGCAATAGATGAATATACAATGGGCTTCGGAAAAAAAATACAAATTACCGTAACAGCAAACGAAGTTAAAGTGCGCGACTTTGGGCGAGGTATCCCATTAGGAAAGGTAATGGACTGCGTTTCTAAAATCAACACAGGTGCTAAATACGACGCAGAAGCCTTCAAAAAAGCAGTAGGTTTGAATGGGGTAGGTGCAAAAGCTGTCAATGCACTTTCACAATACTTCAAAATTACCTCTACAAGAGATAAACAACAAAAAACTATTGAGTTCTCGCAAGGTAAATTAGTTAAAGAGTATGACCTTTGTCCTACAAATGAACCCAATGGCACTTATGTCCATTTTATTCCTGATGAAACCATATTTAAAAACTTTGCTTTTTTACCTGAGTATGTATCCGCAATGATATGGAACTATGCATATTTAAACGCAGGTCTAACCCTGGAATACAATGGAAACCCTTACGTTTCTCAAAAAGGTTTAGCAGATTTACTTGCTCAAAAAACAAAATCTGAAATTCTTTGTTATCCTATTATTCACTTAAAAGGGGAAGACATTGAAATAGCTATTTCACACAATCAAGAGTATGGAGAGGAGTATTATTCGTTCGTCAATGGGCAGAACACTACTCAAGGAGGAACGCACTTACAAGCCTTCAAAGAAGCATACGTAAAAACGATACGTGAGTTTTACAAGAAAGATTATGAAGCCGCCGATATTAGAGCCTCTATTGTAGCTGCTATTAGCATTCGCATTCAAGAACCTGTATTTGAGTCCCAGACGAAAACTAAATTAGGTTCTCAGAACATATCTCCTCAAGAGGGTGCTATTAGTCTTCGGGTTTGGATACAAAATTTTTTGAAGAAAGAATTAGATGACTATCTGCACAAACACCCTGATACAGCGGACGCTCTTCAAAAAAAGATTTTACAATCCGAACGAGAACGTAAAGAAATAGCAGGAATTAAGAAGTTAGCCCAGCAGCGCGCTAAACGAGCTAACCTACATAACAAAAAATTGCGAGATTGCCGCATACACCTTACCGACCTTAAAGATGAACGTAGATTAGAAACTACCCTTTTTATCACTGAGGGTGACTCTGCCAGTGGATCACTCACCCAAGCCCGTGATGTGGACACACAAGCTGTATTTAGCTTACGAGGTAAACCCCTCAATTGCTACGGCATGAAGAAAAAGGTTGTCTATGAAAACGAAGAGTTTAATCTCTTGCAGCATGCCTTAGACATTGAAGAGGGATTAGAAAATTTACGCTATAACCGCATTGTCATAGCCACAGATGCTGATGTAGATGGCATGCATATTCGCTTATTGATGCTCACTTTTTTTCTACAATTCTTTCCCGATTTAGTTAAAAATGGACATTTGTATATTTTAGAAACGCCCCTTTTCAGGGTAAGGGACAAGAGAAAGACATTTTACTGCTACTCTGAACAAGAAAAATTAAAAGCCATACAAAAATTAGGGGGTAAACCTGAAATTACTCGGTTCAAGGGGTTAGGCGAGATATCACCTGATGAATTCAGTGTATTTATTGGGCAAGAAATGCGGTTATCGCCTGTTATTGTAACTCCAGAGGTAACCATTCAGAAGTTATTAGAGTATTACATGGGTAAGAATACACCACATAGACAGGAGTTTATCATTGATCATCTAAAGGTAGAAAAAGACATACCGATTTTAGTGGATTGATGATTAACAGTAAAAGATTTCTGATATTTTTTTGGGCGTGTCCCTCGCTGCGCTCGGGTCGGCGTGCTACGGGCTGACGGTGCTGCGCCCCACCCCCTGGGCAAGAGTGAGAGAGTTTCCGGGGGCTTCGCACCGTGCTGACGCACGCCCTCCGCATGCCTCACGCAAGCAGCAACTACACTAATCTCATTTACGCAAAACATAACCTTGTAAGTATCTGATAATGAGTCTTAAACAAGATAAAAATACATTTTAACCTTGCAAATACCTGAAAATCAATACAAAGCAAGATAAAACAACTGCAATTCAAATAAGGTAAAAAATTTTAACCTTGTAAGTGCTTGATAATCAATATGAAACAAGGTAAAGTAAGGATATGTATAAAAAATAAAGCAAAACATCAAAATACAGTTTGCGTGAGGGATACGGAGCATGCCGTAAGGCAGTGCGAAGCGTTAGCGTAGCACCGAAGCGTTAGCGGAGTGCGCAGTAGCCCGACCCGAGCGCAGCGAGGGACACGCCCAAGTAAAAATCTACACACTTTATAAGTCGTTTAGGTTTTTTGGCATATTAGCATAGTTAAGATTCAAGCTAACTTAGTAAAAAATATATTATACCCCTGAAACATAAAAAGTTAGGTTGGAATAGATTTAGACAGCTAGTGTCCTAGATATACACTTTGGTCAGGAACAAGCACCTTTACTCTTCCAAATACTTGGCACTGGCAGGCTAGCCGAGACTCTAAAGTAACATTGTCAGCTAAGTCAATTCGGTCTTGTTCTCTCTCTTCCATTTGAGATAAATTCTCCATTCCCTCCTGAATATATACGTGGCAAGTTGTACAGGCACATACTCCTCCGCAGTTATGCTGAATGTGTATTCCTGCATCTAGCGCGGCTTCAAGAATAGTTTCTCCCTCAACTACCTTGATGACAGTGGGTTGCTTCTCTCGCTCCTCAAATATCAGTTCAACTTCGTGTATTTTCATAGTGTTTTGTAGCACAAAATAAAAAAACAGAATAATAAAAAAGTTCAAAACAAGGTTAAATTTTTCAAAGTGGATTTTTACTTTAATTTACTTAATTTTTTGGATTTGTTCAATCAAATGTGATACTAAACTTCTAAGTTATTTTTGTAACGATTAACTTTTGAGATAGGTTACTCTAAACAAACCCACTAAATTGAAAAACTATCTGCATGCCTGCTTAAAAATTCATACTTTTGCACTGTTTATTGTGGAATTATTTAGTCATTTTGGGAGCGGAGATAAAATTGTGGTTGCTCTCGGAGGATACAAGCAAGATATGCATTCTTTTGATACTCTTATCCAAAAAACAAAGGATATCTTCCGTTGGATTTTAGTACATTTACCCCTAATTAACTCTGAAAATGAACAAGTCCTATCACCAGATACGCTTTTGCATTTAATACACAATGAGATAAAAAAATATCCGTATCAAAAAGTTTATCTATTAGGTTTTAGCATAGGTGGACGTATTGCCCAAACGCTCTTTTTGCTTGCGCCTCAGTGCTTTGACAAACTTATTCTCATCAACGCTGACGGGCTAAAAAAACACTTTTTACAATGGATTACCGAAAAAAAATGGATATCTATACACCTACTGTACAAATGGATTGAGCAATATAAATTATGGAAGTTTATCATTAAAACAGGACAAAAAATAGGGTTTATATCCCCCAAAAGAGCTTATTTTTATCTCAAACATATAGAAAGTACTCAACAGAGAAAAATGCTTATCAAAATTTGGAAGGAATATTCGCACTTTAAACCTAAATTCAAAAATCTGCTAAGTCATAAAGACAAAGTTATTTTAATTTGGGGCAGGCAAGACCAGATTTTGTCTGTTCGTACTGCGGAGCGTTTATCTCATAAATACCGCTTTCGTTTATTATGCGTAGAAGGTGGACACAACATAATACAAACTAAGCCTAATCTATTGAGTGATATACTCAAATCTATTTGAAAAAATGCAGTTTTCTTGTGGTAATTTATTACTTTTGCGGAGATAGATGAAATTAGCAGAAGCTCAGGAAAGGTTTATTCAGTCTTGGGGGGCTTTAGCCTCGTCTTGGGGTATCAATAGGACAATGGCACAAGTACATGCCCTGCTAATGATAGCCCCTGAGCCTATGAGTGCAGAAGAGGTAATGGAACGTCTTAATATCTCGCGTGGCAATGCTAATATGAACCTACGCGCACTAATTGACTGGGGACTGATTAGAAAAGAACTCAAACAAGGTGATAGAAAAGAATACTTTGTTGCCGAAAAAGATATATGGACTATCGCTATGCGGATTATCCAAGAGCGTAAAAAACGAGAACTTAACCCTGTAAGTCGTATTATTGAAGAAGTCTCTGAGGTAGAAATAGATAAAAACAACCCCGAAGCAGTGGCTTTTCAGGAAACTATCGAAAATATCCAAAAATTTGTTACTAATGCTGATACTTTGCTCACCCGTATCAGCAATGCTGATGAAAATTGGTTTACGCAAGTACTCTTAAAAATGCTTACAAAATAAAAACCTTAGATGATAAATATCCAATGTACTAAACTACAAAATAAACCCTTATCGTAACTATATGACATCAAAGTAGTTGTAAGCACCCATTTCTTTACCTTTATCTAACATTTTCTTGAGCATATCACGAGATTTGCGTAAGTTCTGGTCCTCTAATATACGATACACTTTAAGCAATGCCTGCTCCGTTTCTTTACCAAAACCTTGTAAGGAAGGAACTAAATTTTGAAGTACAGCATGGTCTAACGCATAATTACTAGTTGTACTGTGCTGTAAAGCATAATAAAAACGAAGCATGCGCTGCTTTATCCGCGCATCAATTGTAATGATTTTATCTAATATGCCAAATAAAGTATTCCAATCCTCATTAGCACTCTCGGAATTTTTACTCTTTTCTTGCTCTTTTTGAAAAAGCTGCCTCAACCTCTGTTTAGAAATTATAGGACTTGAAGGTTTAAGAATCTCAGCTCCAGTACTCCTTATACTATCAGGCTGTTCAATATGAATAACCATAGCCCTTGAAATAAGCCTTGGACTGAGAGCAGAAGTAGTGTGGTCTATGTTAATAGTGCCTACAAAACTCAACAAATCACCTATTTTAATGGGTTCTTTCCAGTTAATATCTACGGTTCGGTTTTCATACTCATCATATTGATTAAGAAACTCTGCCCAATAATACTCTATTTGAGCAAGGTTCATCTCGTCCATTAAACAAATAAACGGTGCAGGATTAGCATCACTGTTGTAATGGACTTGCTGTAAAAAGTTGAAAAAATTTAAGTTTACAGGTTCATACTTACGAGTAATGGCATTAAAAAAGCCTATATAATCCGAAGTAGAGTTCCATGTTTTTTGAACAGAAATGGCACAAAAGTTAATATTGTTTTGCAGTCCCAACACACTTGCAAAATGCTTGACTAAGCTAGACTTACCCACACCTGTTCTACCACATAACAAGGTTAAATACTCTTGTGTAAAACAGTACAAGTAATTGAGCGCATCTTCGGAAGTTATGGGACGTTCCACTTGGTGAAAGCTTTGTTTTATGTGCTTGACAACATCCTCTAACATTAAATAATCACCTGCGGTAATGTTTTCTTTGTGGGGAACAAATACGTTTGCTTTACGATGCTGTAAGTTTAATGCCTCTTCAGTATAAACTTGTAAAGTTCTATCAATCAACAGCTTTTTAAGCAGTTCTTCTTGCCCTTCTTGAATAATTTGTTTTACCTTGTTTTCTAAATGTTTAAGATTATTTTGTAAATGAGACACGCGTTGTTCTAACTCATTTTTCTCCCTTTCCAAAGTTATTTTTTTCTGGTGTAAGTCGTCAATGCTGTGAATGAGAGTGTGATTTTCAATTAAAGGTTGTAGTTCTTTTTTTAATGTTTCTATTTGTCTATCTAATTGCTGTATCTCTTCCTTTTTTTCTTGTAGCATTCGGTTAATCTCTGTTTCTCGTTCATTTTTGAGTTTTTTGATAGACTCTTTAACTTGTGTTTGTTCGTTTTTGAGTAGTTCTATGTGTTTTTGTAGTTCTTCAACTTTGCTTTTGTATCCAAGTTCATTTTTGGCTAGTTCCTCAAAGGTATTCAAGAAGGGTTCTAACAAGTGTGGCTGTTCCTGTTTGAGATTTTGTAAAATACGTAGTGCAATCTCCTCTCCAATATTTTGCAATTCATGTTTCAAGGTTTCTATACTTTGTGTAAGTTCAATTAAGCGTTTTTTTCTGCTTTCTTTTATATATTCTGGTAATCGCTGATAAGCAATTACCTGGGGTTGAGGTGTAGTTTTGTTAGCTTTGACAAACTCATTAATTTTGTTAAATTCAGACAATACATATTTATCGTCGGCGGCATCAATGAGATAGTTTTTGTCTATAGCATCTTCTATAAATTTGTGGATATTCGCTATAAACCGAACAGGTTTGCCAACGGGAGTATGGTGTTTATATCGTTCGTAATACTCGTAAAAGTATTTTTTTAACGCAGAGTCTTGCCATGTAAAACGAAGTAGAACTTTATTCATAAAGTATTTTTTGTACTCTTCTATGGCAATAATTTCCTTGACGCTATCCCCGTAATAATCAAAAGTTTGGCTATCATTGTAGAACACAAAAGGTCCGTACAAATAACGTTCAGGAGATTGGTCCACAATAAAAAATACATCATTTGGCAAACGGTCAAGAATATGACTTATAGAAAGGTCAGGCTGTACAGGATTAAAAACTTTTTGGTACTCTAAAACTGGGGCTACGGGTATATCTGAAAAATCCACTGCTTTATCTAAATTGAGATAACCAAAAACATGATACTTGCTCGTTACTTCTGAACTGTTTTGTCCAAAAAGGGCGCTAGGGTGGTAGTTATCAAATAATACATAATCATAATCTTGGATTTTGTTTAATGCGTCATATACCCTTCCGTTGTTAGGAAATAGCTGTAGAATTTCTTGTTCACTAAGCATTTGTATAGTTTTGTCTTCTCTGATTATGCAAAATGGTTTGAAGTTTTGTTTATTAGGTTCGCTAACTATTCTGAAGGCTAAAGTAGCAGGCGGTCTATTTTTATCCCATTCCTTTTTTTCTGCGGCATCAGGGGAGGGCAAACTTTTGCCAAAAGCTTGACACAAAAATAAGTACATCTCATACGTAATTTTTGCATCAGGTTTATCCTCTATAAAAAAACCTTGTTTTTTTAGTAGGGTTACCACCATAGGTGAGGAAACAGATAATTCCCTCGCTATCTTTTCTAATTTGTATTCTTGCATATTGCAAAGATAACAAAGCATTTGAATTTATTTGTATCTTTACAAAATAACCCATATTCAATAAACTATGAATACTTTTGTAGATGATTTACAAAGAACCGTATTTTTGTCCACTTATCCGCCGAAGCGAATAGTGTCTTTGGTCCCTTCGCAGACAGAACTGTTATATGAATTAGGTTTGACAGAGCAAGTGGTGGGTATTACTAAGTTTTGCGTACATCCCCATAACTGGCGAAAAGAAAAAACCCTTGTGGGAGGAACTAAGCAAGTTCATTATGATAAAATAAAAGCACTCGAACCCGACCTTATCATTGCAAACAAAGAAGAAAATACGCAAGAAATAGTACAAAAGTGTAGTGATATAGCACCTGTTTATGTTACGGAGGTACAAAGCATAGATGACGCTTTCAGAATGATGCTTAATATAGGGGAGTTAGTAGATAGGCAAGTAGCTGCTCAAAATTTGAAAATGCAGGTAGAGAAAGATTTTGAGGAGCATAAAGGGATGTTTTCAGGGTCTATTTTATATTTTATATGGCAGGAGCCGTATATGGTTACAGGTGCGGATACGTTTGTCAATGCAGTTTTATCTCATTTTGGATTGACTAATCTTGCTTGTACTTTATCAGGGCGATATCCTACTCTTACCCATGACGAAGTAAAAAGTCTTAATCCTCAATACATATTTTTACCTTCTGAACCTTATCCTTTTAAAGAGAAACATGCACAGCAAATGCAAACTATGGCACCCCACTCAAAAATACTTTTGGTAGATGGGGAGATGTTTTCTTGGTATGGTAGTCGTATGAAGTACACTTGTTCTTATATGAAGAGTATTTTGAAGCAGAGTTTAGTGTAGTTTTTTAGAATAGTTTATCAAATTTTTTGGGGCGTGTCCCTTCGCTGCGCTCGGGTCGGCGTGCTACGGGCTGCGCTATCGCTTCGGTGCTTCGCTGCGCTCCGCACTGCTTTACGCACCCTCCGCATGCCTCACGCACGCAGCTATCAAACTAACTTCACTTACACAAAACTTAACCTTGTAAGTACTTGAAAATGAGAATTAAACAAGATAAAGTCATCGCAGTAAAAACGAGGTAGAAAATTTTTACCTTGTAAGTATTTGATAATCAGCATTAAGCAAGATAAAGCAGGCGTATGTGTAAAAACAAGGTAAAGCATTCAAAAACTGCTGCGTGAGGCATGCGGAGGGCGTGCGTCAGCACGGTGCGAAGCCCCTCGCCTATGCTTTTAACCCCATAACCAGGGGCTGGGCGCAGCACCGTTAGCCCGTAGCACGCCGACCTTGTGGGCATACGCGCAGCGTAGCGCCCACAAGGACACGCCCAGAAATATCAAAAATAAGGCATTAAAATAATCTAAACTCACTTAATAATGGCAAACTTGCCTACTTTAATATCCCCATTGTCTAAATTTTTGACCGAGTAAAGATATAAACCTGTACTAATGTTTTGCTTATTTTGGGAGAGAACATCCCAAGCATGCTCACCCCCTGAAAATTGTACCTTCTTATTAGTAGCATAATCTTTGAACCACTGAATATCACCACCATTGTAAGTATCAGCATTATGACTGAGCGTGGCTACAATATCTCCTGCCAAAGTATAAATTCTAATTTCTGCTCTACGAGGTAGATTGTAAAAATAGATTTTTTTCTCTCTATCTCCTTCTCCATCCCAAGCCGCATTGATTCTAAACGGATTAGGATATACACCTATTTCATCTGAAACAGGGTTATCTGGGGTTGTACCAGGAAATACACTAATTGCATTAGCAACAATACTTGACTCCAAAGATTTTATGTTCAAGCTATCCACGCCTTTGTCAAAAGCTGTAACTACAAACATATATTGCCACCCATTAAGCAATCCGCCTAGCTCGTACTTAAACCAATACTGTGTAGTATCGCCTTGAAAAATAACAGGATTAGAAAGTTCAATTTGCTTAAACCCATTATTAAAACCGACATTGTTGCCAATGGAGTCCCATTGAGAAAGTATTTTTAAATTGGAAATAAGATTACCGCTTTTATCATCCCCAGGATTAGTACCATACAACCTAAAGCCCTCAAAATCACGAGTTTTAGAAATAGGATCAATGCTTCTCAATGCCGCACGGTCCCAATAAATAGTAGCCTTGTTGCTTTCCAAAATAATTTTTGTTTTAGGAATAGCCGGAGGTTCAGGTAAAATAAAACGGTCTATTATCCCATCTTTGTCAATGTCTTCACCTGGGTCAAGTACGCCATTTCCGTTAGTATCCTCACCATTGTAAGCTTGTTGTACTTGAACTGCGTTACCCACTAACTCTGTTCGTGCAAAAGGGGTATCAGAATTGATACCACTTTGGAGTTTTCTTGCACATAAAAAAGCAATAGTAAAATTAATTTTCTCACCAGGTAGAACCTGTACCAGAGGACCTACTGTAATGAGCTGCACATTATTACCCGCAGACTTATATGCGTCAGGGTTGCTTATAAAATCGTGTCCCGTGCGCATACGGGCGTAACGCTGAATATCATCATTAGGACCTGTACCACTTCCTGTACCATTGAAAGCCCAAAAATTACAGTGTACCTTGCAATTATTGAGTGTAGGAGTATAAAATTGGTTTCTAAACACAGTACCAAGATATTTTATTGCCCCATAGGTTTGTGCCTGTAAATAATCGGAGGAGGTAGGGTTAGCATGAAAAGCATAGACTAGATTGTGTTCAGGTAAAAAGCCACCCCCACCTTTGTTGAAAAAAGCCGTACCGCTTTCTGTGGTAGCGCGAATATTTCTTACCACTAAGTCAGACCAAAAGCCTAGATATACACTATCCCAAGCCTCTGTGGATCCATTAGTGATATGATAATCCACGATAACAAAATAATCTGCGTAAGAGAAATTGTAAGCGTAAGTGCGCTGCTCAACATCTGCGCCGAGTGGGAACTGATGTTGGTCAATAGGAACAGTAGTACCAGGTACAATTACGTTTTTATCTGTATAGCTGCATACTTTATCTTGATGACTGATAGCATTCGCGCTGTAAAAAGAAGAATTCGTTAAAGAGGAACGTTCAACAATGGTGCTACCTACGGGTGCAGTAAATTCGTATCCTCTTTTACCGAGGGCGTATCCAGAGGGATCATCTACGGCGGCGGTGCTTACTCGGGTGCCGCCTAATACTTTGGCGCCTATCCAAAGTCCGCCTTCAAAAAGATGTTCTGTTTTTGAACCATTAGGATATTGCATGGAAGGAGGACCATTAGGATTAGAACGAACATCAGGTTTGCCAATTGTTCCCACATTCGTAACCGATAGACCTAAGTTTCCTATATCTACTGTGGTTCTTACAAAGCTGGACTGTGCAAAAATGGCTATTGTAAGAATTAAACTCAAACAGAGTACGGTACTCTTCATAAAATGCAAATATGTGTTTATTTTTCAAAGAGAGCAAGTTATCAAATTATTAACATGGTTTTTATATGCACACTACGCAGGGATGCATTGTAGTTTAATTTTATTTTGAGTTGTAAGTTGAGTTGATTTTTATGTTGGGTCTAAAAAATGGCTTTGCTTTTGGGCGTGTCCCTTCGCTGCGCTTCGGGTCGGCGTGCTACGGGCTACGCTGACGCTTCGGTGCTTCGCTGCGCTTCGCACTGCTCACGCACCCTCCGCATGCCTCACGCAGCAGCCTTTGAATGTTTTACCTTGTTTTTAGACGTATCTTTGCTTTACCTTGTTTAATTTTGATTTTCAAGTATTTACAAAGTTAAAATTTTTTACCTTGTTTGAAAGATCGTTATTTTACCTTGCTTTGCATTGATTTTGAAGTATATACAAGGTTAAACCTTGAATATATGGACTTTTCATAACCCTTTAACCCTGAATAGACAAGCTTTACTTTATTTTCAATTGATTTTCAAGGATTTACAAGATTAAAAAGCGCCTTCACCTTGTTTAGTGTTCATTTTCAGATACTTACAAAGCTAAGTTTGAATACATGTAATCAGCCTGCATGCCGCTTGCGTGAGGCATGCGGAGGGCAAGCCATCAGGCTTGGTGCGAAGCCCCTCGCCCACGCTCAAACCCTTGCCCAGGGGGTGGGCGGGTGGGGCGCAGCACCGTCAGCCCGTAGCACGCCGACCTTGCTTGCATGAGCGCAGCGAAACGCAAGCAAGGACACGCCCAAAACTATCAAACACAGCTCGGTTACAATGACTCTAATCGTTTTATTTCATCACGCAAACGAGCAGCTAACTCATAATCCTCATTTTGTAGTGCTTCGTTCATCTGAGCTTTGAGTTTTTCTATTCGTTCGGCTACAGTGAGCTCTTTACTTTGTTTTTGTTCGCTGGGAGAGGTAGCCTCTGTACTTGATGTCTGTATGTTGTCTTTGAGAACTATACCACCTTCTTGCAGCACTTTTTCATTAGTGTAAATAGGCGCATTGAAGCGAACCGCAATAGCAATAGCATCACTGGGGCGAGCATCTATTTTTTTGCGTATATTATTACTTTCGCAAAGAATGTACGCAAAGAATATCCCCTCTCGCAATTCTGTAATCATTACCTCTATCACACGAATATTGAATTCAAGTGCAAAACTTCTAAACAAGTCATGAGTCATGGGTCTATTGGGCTTAATACCTTCTACCTCAATAGCAATAGCCTGCGCTTCAAAAGCCCCAATAATAATAGGCAGCTTTCTGTTTCCCTCCCTCTCCCCCAAGATAAGTGCGTAAGAGTGTGTGCTAGAATGGCTACTAGATAGCCCTAATATTTCTAATTCTATTCGTGCGTCTTCCAAAGTTTTGCTCTCCTTTTGATGATGAAATGAGACGTTTAACTTATTTTTTGTTTGTATGCTTTAAGTGCATTCGTAAGTGCAGGCACTACCTCAAAAGCATCCCCAATGATACCATAATCTGCAACTTTGAATATTGGCGCTTCGGGGTCTTTGTTAATAGCTACAATTACCTTTGAAGTTCCCATGCCTGCTAAGTGCTGTATAGCCCCCGATATGCCCACAGCAATATACATAGTAGGTGAAACCGTTTTACCCGTCTGCCCAACTTGTTGGCTGTGAGGTCGCCAACCTGCATCTACCGCAGCACGAGAAGCACCTACTGCGGCACCTAATACCTCTGCTAACTCCTCTATAAGATAAAAATTCTCAGGACCTTTTAACCCTCTTCCTCCTGATACAATAATGTCAGCTTCGGTTAAAGATATTTTGTCGGAGGTTTTGAGAATAGCTTCTGCAATAGCCCTAAAATCACTCTCTTGAGTAGATACATTTATGCTTTCTACATTTACTGGGCTGCCTACTTCGCTGGGCTTTACAGTATTAGGGCGAACCGAAATAACATTGAATTCGCCTGTTAAACTGAAAGTAGCGTTAGCTTTTCCTGAAAAAACGGTTTTACCCACTATCAATTGACCGTTTTCTATTTTGGGTAAAACATTAGTGTCCGATAGGAGTCCTGCATTTAGTTTGGCAGCTACACGCGGGGCTATGACGCCACCAATAGAAGATGCACTAAACACAATAATCTTTGTACCCAAGTCTTTGGCTACTTGAGCAATCACAGAGGCATACGCTGCATTAGCAAAGGTTTTTAACTTCTCCTCACTAATATGATATACCTTTTGAGCGCCATACTTACCTACATTAGATAAAATTTGCTTATCTTCTATGTTGCCTATGGCTAAGGCTATAACTTCTTGTCCAAAGTGAGTAGCGTATGCCACAGCTTCGTAAGCTGTTTTTTTCAACGCACCATTCGCACTGTCTAAATATACTAACACTGACATATCTTGCTCTGTAATAATAAAGTTTTTAGTTTTGTTTAAATAGTTTTTGCTTCTTTGGATAAAGCTTCTATCAATTGATTAACTGCTTCTTGGACATTTCCATCAGCTTTGAAAAATTTACCCGCTCCTTTGGGTTTAGGTAGTTCATGGATGATGAGTTGTGTAGGAGTTTCTACGGGAATGGGTTCTCTTACAGTTAAGGGTTTAGTGCGTGCTTTTGCGATACCCATCATGTTTGGAATGATAGGTTCAGCAATTCCTTTCTGAGAACCTAACACCATAGGCAAACTTGCTCTAACTACTTCTTTACCACCTTCAATTTCCCGTTCCATTTTTGCTTCTGTACCTGACACTTCCAAAGAGGTAACACTATGTGTGTAGGGAATGTCTAACTCAGCTGCAATTAGGTTACCTGTGATGCCTCCGTTATAGTCCGTGGACTCTTTTCCTGTGAAAATAATATCAAAACCTATTTCTTTAACAACGTGCGCAATTTGTTTTGCTACGTACTGTGCGTTTATAGGTTTCGCATTGATGCGGATAGCTTCGTCTGCACCTACCGCTAACGCTTTACGGATATTCTGCTCTGTATTTGCTTCGCCTACTGTTATTACGGTTATCTTGGAACCTGGGGTAGCATCTCGAAGAGCTACCGCACGGGCTAACGAATACTCATCGTAAGGATTGACAATAAACTGCACACCTTGCTCATTTAACTTAGTATTATTTTCAATGAAGGTGGGCTTAGTTGTCGTATCAGGAACACAACTTACACAAACAATAATTTTCATACTCCTTCTAATTTTTGGCAAATTAACACATTTGTCCTGTGATTTCAAAATACAAAAAAATAAAACTGATTTACAATGAGATAGAGAAAAAAAAGTTTTTTTTCTTGACAAATGATAACTCTGTATTGTATCTTTGCAGTCCGTTTGTAAAACGTGGTCCCTTCGTCTAGCGGTTAGGACATCGCCCTTTCACGGCGGTAACACGGGTTCGAGTCCCGTAGGGATCACTAAATAATACCTGTTCTTTCACTCAACTTATCTGAATTCCTACGGGTAGATAGTACTCTCTCATTGTCAGTACGAAACCCACTAAGTCTCAATTAACCTACTTACAATTACTAATCACTCATCAAAATATTTAACTCTAAAGAATAATTTTACTTTTGGGCGTGCCCCTCGCTGCGCTCGGGTCGGCGTGCTATGGGCTGCGCTATCGCTTCGGTGCTACGCACTGCTCACGCACCCTCCGCATGCCTCACGCATGCAGCTTTGGGACGCTTTACCTTGTTTTTAAACATATCCTTGCTTTACCTTGTTTAATACTCTTTATCAAGTACTTACAAGGTTAAAGTTCTTTACCTTGTTTCAAGTGAGCTTATTTTACTTTGTTAAATGTTGATTTTCAAATGCTTACAAAGTTAAACCTTGAGTACATGGACTTTACACGACGCCTTAACCTTGAATAATCAGCTTTTACTTTATTTTCAATTGATTTTCAATGAGTTATAGGGTTAAAACTGAGTTTTACATTGTTTAGTGTTCATTTTCATATACTTGCAAGGTTAAGGTTTGAATAAGTGGACTTAGTTTGATAGCCGCTTGCGTGAGGCATGCGGAGGGCAAGCCGTTAGGCTTGGTGCGAAGCCCCTCGCCCACGCTCTTGCCCAGGGGTGGGGGCGTAGCACCGTTAGCCCGTAGCACGCCGACCTTGTGGGCATACGCGCAGCGTAACGCCCACAAGGACACGCCCAAAAAATTACTAAAAATACAACTCTCTACCAACGTAAAATAAAAAACCACTCAAACATTAAAAACTTCAATGAACTTATAACCTACATAACTCATTAAAATTTCACAGATTTAACAGAGAAAAGCCAAAATGAATACAAGTCAAGTTAAAATCATGGGCATAGTCAATATCACTCCTGACTCTTTTTACTCGGGCAATCGGTTTATGTACGTAGAAGATGCCTTAAATCAGATACAAAAACACATTGAAGAAGGCGCTGATATTATCGACCTTGGCGCACAATCTACACGCCCTAATGCTACTATGATTGACCCTGATACAGAATTTAAGCGTTTGTATCCCATCTTAAATGAAGTAAAAAATCTTCCTTTATCTATCTCCATAGATACTTTTTATGCACAGGTAGCAGAAAAATGTTTGTCTATTCGGGAAGTATGGATAAATGACATCAGTGGAGGAAACATAGACTCTAACATGCTGCCTTTTGTTTTTCATCACAAGCCTACGTATATATGGACTCACTCTCGCGGAACCCCCAATACTATGCAAACTCTAACTGATTATCATGATGTAGCTAATGAAGTGTATCGTGCTGCGTTAAACTTCATTACCCAAGCTAACGCGCATCATTTTACACGGTACATTATAGATGTAGGTTTTGGTTTTGCTAAAACTATCAAGCAGAATTTTGAACTTATTCAAAATTTTGAAAAATTTCAGCTTCTCAACGCACCTTTATTAGTGGGAGTAAGCAGAAAGTCTATGGTTTACAAGACACTGAATACTACACCTGAAAATGCACTTAACGGTACTACGGTACTTCATACTCTTTTGTTGCTCAAAGGGGCAAATATACTGCGTGTGCATGACGTTCGGGCGGCTAAGGAGGTTATAGATATATTATCGCAAATATAGCCAAATGATGTCCGAAATATAAGTATCGCTACATTTTTGTAAGCCAAATATTATGCACATAGCTGTGAACATTCCTAAAAATAAAAACCAAAATAAACGTGTTCTTCTTGGGAAGAGAGCTATTTTTTGGCTATCGGGTACTTCTTGTTCAAGGCTTTCTAAAAATGTTTTTTTATCCAAGGCTAAAAAGTCAGCTAGGTCTTCTGTAATTTTATCTTCGTCCCATAAGATTTTACCTTCTTGGATGAGGTCATCTATCATACCCATAGCGCGGTCGGCGTCTAGCTCGTATCCTTCACGTCCTTTCCAAGCTTCTACGATGATTTTAGCGCACTTATAAAATTTTTCATACGGAGGAGGTTCTAATGCCATAGCACAAAAGTAACAAGACTACATGAAAAAAAGTTATTTATGAGCAATTTTAGTAGTTTCAGTTTTGGGCGTGTCCCTTCGCTGCGCTTCGGGTCGGGCTACTGCGCACTACGCGTTCGCTTCGGTGCTTCGCACTGCCTAATGGCATGCTCCGTATCCCTCACGCAAGCTGTCTTTCGCTGTTTTACTTGGTTTTTGTATATATATCTTTGGTTTACCTTGTTAAACATTGATTATCAAATGTTTACAAGATTAAAATTTCTTACTTTGTTTCATCTACGATTATTTTACCTTGCTTTATGTTCATTTTCAAGTATTTGCAAAGTTAAACCTTGAATAGAGGGACTTTTATACCCTTTTAACCCTCAATACCTAAGCTTTATCTTATTTTCAATTGATGTTCAATGAATTACAACTTTAAATTTTGTTTTTGGCTTGTTTAATGTTCATTATCAGATACTTACTAGGTTAAATCTTTAATAGATAAAGCTAACTTAATTTTAGTGTTCTTTGTGTGAAGTATTAGAAGTAACTAAGAGCAAATTACATTAAGTCTATTTTTTCTTTACATAAAAAGTTATTTTGAAAGGTTAAGTTTTAATTTTTTGGGTATGTCCTTGCGGGCGTTACGCTGCGCGTATACCCGTAAGGTCGGCATGCTACAGGCTAACGGTGCTGCGCCCCACCCCCTGGGCAAGAGTAAAAGCATGAGCGGGAGACTTTGCACTGCTGACGCACCCTCCGCATGCCTCACGCAAGAACCTTGGCAGGTCGGCATGATCTATTTATTCAAAGCTTTGCTTTGTAAATACCTGAAAATGAACACTAAACAAAGTAAAAATATATTTTAAACCTGTAAATCATTGAAAATCAATTGAAAATAAGATAAAGTCTAAGTATTCAGGGTTAATAAGTATAGAAAGTCCATGTATTGAAGGTTTAACCTTGCAAATATTTGAAAATGAATATAATACAAGATGAAGCAAGAGTAATTGAAACGAAGTGAATAATTTTAATCTTGTAAGTACTTGATAATCAACTCTAAACAAGGTAAATCAGGAATATGCTTAAAAACCAGGTAAAACATCAAAACGCAGCTTGCGTGAGGCATGCGGAGGGTGCGTGAGCAGTGCGAAGCACCGAAGCGATAGCGCAGCCCGCAGCACGCCGACCCGAGCGCAGCGAGGGACACGCCCAAAAAATAAATTTAACTTGTCAAATCAATCTTATTCAATAATTTTCATTTCATTGAGTAGGTAACCCGCACCTGCATATTTATCTATTATGAAAAGGACATACCGAATATCTACCATAATATTGCGTGTTTTGGCAGGGTCATACATAATATCACTCATAGTACCTTCCCAATTTCTATCAAAATTAATACCTACAATGTGTCCATCTCTATTAAGTGCAGGGCTACCCGAGTTACCTCCTGTAGTATGGTTAGTACCAATATAACAAGTGTAAAGTACGCCATTTTTAGCGTATCTGCCGTAATCCTTTTTGGCGTGAAGTTCTTTTAGCTTATCAGGAATTTGATAATCAGGATTGAGAGATTTAGATTTTTCAATAACTCCATCTAAGGTGGTGAACCATTCGTAGCGTACTCCATCACGAGGTTCATAATCTGTAACTATACCAAAAGTAACCCTCAATGTGCTATTTGCATCAGGATAAAACTTTTTTTGAGGTAACATTTTTCGTAATCCTTCAATGTAAATCTTGTTTAATCTACGAGCTTCAGCACTCTGTTTATCATATTCAGGTTTAATTTCTCTGTAAAACTTATCCCACATAGATTTAGCTACCTGATAAGCAGGGTCATCTACCAATTTTTGGATGTTTTTACGAGTAACTTTTTCTAAAAACTTATTGACTTCGCTTTCGCTAACCATAAAAGATTTATCAAATACGTGTTTGGAAAAAGCTACAAAGTCATTTTTGTATTTCTTTTCAATTTCTGCGAAAATAGCAGGATGTTCTGCTTTGGTAGTGTTATCATAATAGATTTGCAACAAGGCGGACATTACTTTTCTATCCACACGAGGTTCATAGTCTTTGAAATGGACATGTACCCCCGAAGCAATTTTTCTTTTTGCCTCTTCAAACTCTTGGTCTGTACTATTTTCTTTTTTGGCAATTTCTTCTAACTCTATGAAATTAGTAGCGTAGTTAAGTATTTCTATGCCAAAAATGGCTTCATTGATGTAGGTAGAGGCTAAGTTTAGTTTAGACAAAGTAGAATACAAGGTCGCAAACTTAGGTAAAATACTTTTATACGGTTCGCCTTGTTGGTCTGCCCATGCTTGAAATTGAGCTTCTAGTTCTTGTTTGCGTTTGACAGCTTCAAGGCGTATCAATCCGTTAAGTTGTCCGTTAGTTTTTTTATATCCGTTGCTGATATTTGCATATTTTGCCGAGTATTTAATTCGTACGGTATCACTCAAACGCATAGCCAGGTCGATAATTTTTAATCGTTCCTCACGTATGCGTATGATAGCAGGATTAGTCATTTTAACGTTCATTTCCACGTCTTGGGAAGGCAAATACTCATACGTTCTACCTGGAAATCCAATTAGCATGCTAAAATCCCCTTTTTGTACCCCTTGCAGAGAAATGGGAAATACGTATTTAGGTTTATAGGGAACGTTAGAGGGGCTGTATTGAGCAGGTTTATTTTCAGCGTTTGCGTATATGCGGAAGAGTGCAAAATCCGCTCCGTGGCGAGGCCACACCCAATTATCTGTATCACCTCCAAATTGTCCGATACTTTCAGGGGGGGCTCCCACTAAACGTACATCAGTAAAAACCTCTGTAATGAACATGTAATACTCTGCGCCATAGTAAAAAGGAAATATACGTGCTTTATAGTGTGTCCCTTTGACTGCTTCTTTTTCAATATTAGCTATGTTTTGGTTGATTTTTGCTTGTTTTTGAAGCTCATCGCTGATATTATCCGTGTTTTCAAGCACTTTTTTAGTAACATCCTCCATATTGACAATAAAAGTAACCGTCAGACCTGGACAGTACAGTTCTTCGCTTTTATTCTTTGCCCAAAATCCATTTTTGAGATAATCATTTTGTAATGAACTTAAATACTGAATATAACTATGTCCGCAATGGTGATTAGTAAGTAAAAGTCCTTCATTAGAGATGATAGCCGAAGTACATCCTCCTCCAAAGCGTCCCACTGCGTCTTTCATAGAAGATTTGTTGACGCTATAAATATCCTCTGCACTTAATCTGAATCCGCGCTTTTTCATGTCCTCTTCATTCAATTCTTTGAGAAGTATGGGTAGCCACATACCTTCATCAGGCGGGACAGATAGACTAACTTTTTGAACTGAAAATAAGATAAAGCTTACTATCAGTAGTGGAGTATATTTATGAAGAAGGCTATTTAACATGGTATTATTTTATTTTTATGCGAAGTAAAAAAATTGTGGCAACAATATCAAATTTGATTGAAAATTTGATGGACTTATATTCTATGGTCGTAACAGAGTAGTTGAGAGATTAGATTTTTGGGCGTGTCCCTCGCTGCGCTTCGGGTCGGGCTACTGCGCACTACGCTATTGCTTCGGTGCTGCGCTCACGCTTCGCACTGCCTAATGGCATGCTCCGTATCCCTCACGCAAGCTGTATTTTGATATTTTACATGGTTTTTATACATACATTTGCTTTATCTTGTCTGCTGTTGGTTATCAAATATTTACAAGTTTAAACCTTGAATACATAGACTTTTCATAACACTTTAACCCTGAATGGGGAAGTTTTACTTTATTTTCAATTGATTTTCAAGGACTTATAAGGTTAAAGTATATTTTTATCTTGTTTAATGTTGATATTGAGATACTTACAAAGTTAATTTTTGAATGAGTGGATTTAGCATACTTGCGGCGTTTTTGTGTGAGGCATGCGGAGGGCGTGCGTCAGCACGGTACGAAGCCCCTCGCCCACACTTTTACCCTTGACCAGGGGGTGGGCGGGTGGGGCGCAGCACCGTTAACCCGTAACACGCCGTCCTTGTGGGCTATATGCGCAGCATAACGCCCACAAGGACACACCCAAAAAATTAAAACTTAATCTTTGGAGATGAGACTTTTGTGTAAAGACAAAAATAGACTTAATATAAGAAGTCCGTCTACTCAAGGTTTAATTTTGCAAATATTTGAAAATTAACAAGAAATAAGATGAAACTAATGTAATTGAAACAAAACAAAAAACCTTAACTTTGTAAGTATTTGATAATCAATATCAAAAAAGGGTAAAGCAAACGTATGCATAAAAATTATGTAAAACATCCAAAGGCTGCTGCGTGAGGGATACGGAGCATGCCGTCAGGCAGTGCGTAGCACCGAAGCGAAAGCGTAGTGCGCAGTAGCCCGACCCGAAGCGCAGCGAAGGGACACGCCCCAGAAATGAAATCTATTCAATTTGTTACCAGTATATCGATACATCTCCTACACCATAAATCCAATTCTGTTTCCTTTAATAGACTCATCCATTTTGAATTCCTCCACATCTTTTAGAGTAACTATATTCATAATTTCAGGTTTTCTCTCTCCTGCATTCATGTTAGCCAAACGCAGATGCTGATTCTTGATAATCTTTTCAACTACTTTTCTCACCATTCTGGCATTGCCGAAGTTTTTATCTCTGTATTTGTATGCGTTTTCAAAGTAAGTTTTAAGATGCAAGAGCGCTGCAGTATCCAATTCTAGTTTTTCTTCTTTGAGCAAGTTTTCTGCTATGGTTAGCAAAGCATCAGGTTTACTATCTTCAAAATGAAAGGTTCTATCAAAACGAGAACTTAATCCTGGATTAGCTTGTAAAAATTCCTTCATATTTTGCGTATATCCTGCGGCAATGACAATAAACTTTCCTCTATCATCTTCCATCCGTTTGAGTAGAGTTTCTACGGCTTCCTTTCCAAAATCACCTGCGTAACCTGATGAAGTAAGAGAGTATGCTTCATCTATGAATAATACGCCGCCCATAGCTTTGTTAATCTGTTCGTTGGTTAAAATAGCCGTCTGACCCACGTAACCAGCTACCAAATCTTTGCGAGTTACTTCTACTAAATGACCCCTTTCTAGTATCCCCAAAGCCTTGAAAATATCGGCTAGTAGGCGTGCTACGGTTGTTTTACCTGTACCAGGATTGCCCGTAAAAACCGTGTGCAAAGATAAGTTACGAACATTCTTACCCGTTTCTCGATAAAAGCGTATCAATTTTACTAATTCGTTAATATCCTGCTTGATGTTCTCCATACCTACGAGTTTATTGACTGCGTTCAATGAGTCAGCGAGTAGGTCCTCATCTATTGGTATATCTACGTATTCTTTTTCTTGTTTTTCAAAGATTTTGGCAACATCTACTTTTTGAATGGTAGAGAGTTCTTCTTGGGTTAAATTTTGAAGATTAGCATTTTGCATTAGCCTTAGTCCCATGTTCATTTTAGCTTCATCGATCCATGAATTGACTAAACGGGCATTTCCGAATGTTTTAGTACGTTTTCTGTATGCGTCTACGATTTCTTCATAAAGTAGTTCTTCTGCTTCTTTAGAGAGTTTGATATTACGCTTTTTAGCGGCGTATTCTGCAATTTGCATCAGTTCTTTGGGAGTATAATCATCAAACTCAAAATAATAGTTGAACCTTGATTTTAAGCCTGGATTAGATTCTAAAAAAGCATGCATCTCTTCGGGATAACCTGCTACAATAACGGCGAAATCACAATTTGGGTCAGACATTTCTTTAAGTAACACTTCTATTACCTCTCGACCAAAGTCTTTAGAGTCTACTTCCCCTTTACGTGCTAGAGAGTAGGCTTCGTCAATAAACAAAATTCCTCCGCGTGCGTCGTCAATTACTTTCTTTGTTTTAGGTGCTGTCTGACCAATATACTCCCCTACTAACATAGCTCGGTCTGCGTGAATAACATGCCCACGCGTAAGTAATCCCAAAGATTTGTATATTTTACCTAGTAGTAGTGCTACGGTTGTTTTACCTGTACCAGGATTGCCTGTAAATACTGCGTGTAAGATAATGCGTTCGTCGTCTGCTAGACCTCTTTCTTTACGAAATTGCAGGAACTGTAAATACTGAGCGTATTCCTTAACCTTCTTTTTAACTCCTTTTAGACCGATCATTTGGTCTAATTCTTTCATTACATCATCGCTACTGTCTATTTGTGCTTTAGGTTTTTGGACTCTGCCCTTGGAGTCAATAGTAGGTAAAAAGTTTGTTACAGTATCATCATCGGCTTGAATAAAACCATTACCTACTTCAAATGGGACAACGGCAATGAGTTGGTCCATGAAAACTACCTCTAACGTGTATTTTCCATGATACCAAGTGGGTGCTGTTTCATGTCCCCATCCGTCATTAAAGTATATGCTTTGGTAGTTTTCAAACCATTTTAAGTAATGAATATGTCCTTTGAGTTCACCTGTTTGTGTTCTAAAATTAAAGTTTATTTCGCATGGAAAGGCTTCTTTGCGGTGATTCTCTGCCTTAAACTCAAACCAAATATACCGAGTACTTTCTCGGTCAAATTGTTTATGGTGTTTTCGGTCTGCTTCGGGAAGATTAGAACCTCCCGCTTCATATAATTTAATGGAAGTTATTTCAAAAAAAGGGTTTTCTGTTTCTTTTACTAAACCAATGTTCACCACATAAAAATCTACTTTGGCTAGTAAATTTCCTTCTGACCAAGCTTCCCAACGATATTCTCCTTTCTTCCACCATGGGTTGTCATTTCCCCACCCCTGACGAATATAAACCGTATTCTCTGTTTTATACACATCTTTGCTCAAATCCATATCGCAGATAGCCTCACCTGTTTTGTTGTTAAAGCATTTGAGATGAAAATCTAAATACCAGTCTTCCTCATCAAATTTTTTGTTATAGAATGAGTACTCTGCATAAATATACGTTGCTTCTTGTTGGTCAAACACTACTCTGTATCTCTTTTCCTCTCTATTTACAGACTCAGGAGATACATATACTTTAAAATCTTTGAAACGAAGGTACTGATCAATGTTATTTGACTTTTTCTTTGCCATTGAGTAATATACTTTGGTTATTTCTAAAAACAAAACTACTAAAAAAATAACTTTTGTCAAATACTAAAACTTGTATTCTATGCTTTTAAGGTCATTACAGGGATAGGTGCGTTGTTAATGCAATTTTCTGTTACACTGCCTAATATCAATGCTTTAATACCCATACGAGCGTGGGTAGCCATGATAATTAACTGAAAATCCTTTTTCTGAGAGTAGCTAATAATGGTTTCGGTTACGCTGTCTTCTCTATCTACAAAATTGAATTGTGCTGATATTCCTGCGTCTTGGTAAAGTTTTGTGTATTTTTCTAATACTGTCCGAGAATTTTCACTTTCCTCTCCCACGTATATCAAATCTACTTCAGCTTGCATGAGCTTGATAAACTCTAATGCATAAGTGGATAAACCTTCTACGGTTAGTTTAGGGTCAATTGGTAAAAGAATTCTCTTGAAGTCAGGTTGTCCTTTGATAGATTTTACGCTTAGAACTGGACAGGGTGCGATTTTAGCTACTTTGGTAGTATTTGTGCCGAGCCATTCCTCTTCGTCTAATCCACGAGTAAACATAACCACTAAATCAATATTATGTAATTCTGCTTGTTCTGCAATACACTCTGTAATTTCTCCAAAAGTGATGATGGGGGTTATCTCTTCAAAATGATATGTTTTTCTCCATACATCAAACTTGTGCTGAACGGCTTGTAAGACTACACTTCTATCAGATTTATTATCTACTCCGTATTGTTTGTAGTCCCCTTGGATGCTATGAATAAAAAATAATGAGGCGTTCAGCTTTTGAGCTAACTGTCGAGCATAATGAGCATACTCCACAGCTTCTGCTGAGAAATCTATTGGTGATAAAACTTTCTTAAACATTGTACAAAAATACTAATAATGTGCTTGTTTTGTAATATTTGTAATAGTAGTAAAATTTTTGGATATGTTTTAATGCTTGGGCGTGTCCCTTCGCTGCGCTCGGGTCGGCGTGCTGCGGGCTGCGCTATCGCTGCGGTGCTTCGCTGCGCTCCGCACTGCTGACGCACCCTCCGCATGCCTCACGCAGCAGCTTTGAAATGTTTTACCTGATTTTTATATCTGTGTTTGCTTTACCTTTTTCTATTTTGATTATCAAACACTTACAAAGTTAAAATTTTTTACCTTGTTTTGAACATGTTTGTTTTATCTTGTTATGTATTCATTTCCAAGTACATACAAGGTTAAACCTTGAATACATGGACTCTTGATAACCCTTTAACCCTGAATACCGAATTTTTACTTTATTTTGTATTGATTTTCAAGTATTTACAAGATTAAAATATATTTTTACCTTGTTTAATTCTCATTTTCAATTACTTACAAGGTTAAGCTTTCAATAAATAGACTCCGCCGACCTGCAAAGGTTTTTGCGTGAGGCATGCGGAGGGCGTGCGTTAGCACGGTGCGAAGCCCCTCGCCCACACTCAAACCCTTGCCCAGGGGGTGGGCGGGTGGGGCGTAGCACCGAAGCGATAGCGCAGCCCGCAGCACGCCGACCCGAGCGCAGCGAGGGACACGCCCAGAAAAATAAAATATTTTATCAAACCAGTTATTGTAAAAAACAGACTTTACATAACTTTGCTATCCAGAATGATAACCCAAAATTTAGCTCAACTACACCAAGAAATTCAAATTTACCAAAAAGCTTCATCTTATACATTAGTAGCCGTTTCAAAACATCAACCCATAGAAAAAATACAAGAGGCATATCAATCAGGACACAGACACTTTGGAGAAAATTATGTACAAGAATTAGTACAAAAGTATCATCAACTGCCCAAAGATATTTGTTGGCACTGCATAGGTGCTTTGCAAACAAACAAGGTTAAATATATTGCCCCCTTCATCTATCTTATTCATACCCTAGACCGCAAATCTTTATGCGATGAAATACAAAAACAAGGTAAAAAACATAACAGAATAATCCCCTGCTTAATTCAAGTAGCTATCTCTCCTGAAGAAACCAAAATGGGAGGATGCGCTTTTGAAGATTTTGAAGCACTGTACCAATATGCAAAAACACAATCCCATATTAAAGTAATGGGTTTAATGGGCATGGCATCTTTTACTCAAAATAAAGAAATTATCCGCAAAGAATTTCAAAGCCTAGTCCAATTATATCAACAATACCCTGAATTTTCTATTCTTTCTATGGGTATGTCTTCTGACTATGAGATTGCTCTACAAGAGGGAGCTAATATGTTACGTATAGGTACAAAAATTTTTGGAGAACGCTTATGAAATTACAAAGAAAACATTTTACTTTGTTAGGTTTATTAGGTATAAGCACAGGACTGACTACCTCTCCAGCTTTGATAAGTATAAGTATAGGTATTTTAGTCGCTTCTGTATGGATAAGTAGGTCTTGGAAAACATACTTACGGCGTTTTATTGAGTCACCTTTGGCACTAAGCTTTGTTTTTTTGTTGGTACTGCACTTTATTTCCTACTTTTACACGGATAATTTATCAGAATGGCTTAAAGAAATTCGTATTAAACTTCCTTTATTACTGCTACCTTTTACTTTATTGAATATTCCTATACTATCGGAGAAAGAGAGGTATGTCGTTTGGGTAGTGTTTGTATCAGCGGTTAGTTTTACAGCATGTTTTACGCTTGTTCATTATATATTGCACTATCAAACTATTACAGCTAACATTATTCATTCCAAAGAGGTACCTATTAAGCCGAAGATGTCGCATATTTATTTCAGCATGATAGCGGCTTTTGCAGTATGGGCAGGGGTATACGCGCACAATCAAACGTCTATTTTATGGAAAGCAATAGAAAAAAAAATTTTGCTTGGGTTGAGTATATTTATTGCTATTTGCATGCATATTTTTACGGCAAGAACAGGTTTAGTAGCTTTATACGTGTCGGGGTTTATTTTTATTTTGCGTTATATCATTACGCGTAAAAAGTACAAAGTAGGAATTTTACTATTAACTCTACTCATAATTGTACCTGTTAGTAGTGTTTTTTTGCTTAAAGGATTTCGGGATAGGGTTATCAATACGTACATTGATTTAAGAAAGTATTATCAGGGGCAAGATATTAGTCATAGGTCTATTTCTTTGCGATTAGCTGCATGGAGAACGGCATGGCATATCATTGAGGATAATCCACTTTTGGGGGTAGGCATAGGAGATAATGAAGATGAGATGCGAAAACAGTATCAAAAAGAGCGTATTAACGCATGTGCTGAGTGTGTATTACTCAATACTCATAATCAATTTATTGAATTTACTTTAGCTTTTGGCATATTTGGGGCGGGTGCTTTACTTTTTGTAGTTATTTATCCTTTATTTTGTTCTCAATACAGGAATAATTTAATTTTTATTTTATTTTGGACTATATGCTTTACGAGCATGCTTACCGAAGCCATTTTAGAGCGGCAAGTAGGAGTTACGTTTATGAGTTTTTTTACATTTTTTATTTTGAGATTCAGTGATTGTCAGGATATGAGTTAGGTTTTTTTACAATTTTAGTATTTTTTTGGGCGTTTCGCATGGCGCTCATGCCCCACACCACAAGGACACACCGAGAAACAACTAAAAAAATCATTTTTTTATTCATCTTCATCCTTGTTATTTAGCTACAAAAAATACATCATACTTAACCTCTCTATATCAATCTCAATCCATATATCTTTTTGATTTAATGATTATCAAAACTTAATTCGTCTTTTATTCGTAATATCTACTATTCAAAACGTGTTTATATTATTGATTTTTTTTACTTTTGTCAAGGTATGCAAAACACATTCAAGTTTCAATTTCCTACGGACGTAGAAACATTAGGCGTAGTAGAAAAATTTATTGAAGATACGCAACACCTTTGGAATATATCCGAAGAAGCATACGGTAATATCATGGTAGCAGTAAGTGAAGCTATAAACAATGCTATTTTTCATGGTAATAAATTAGATAAATCTAAACACATTTATTTTGAAGTATATCACAGTCATAACACACTCATTTTTAAGATAAGTGATGAAGGCAACGGCTTTGACCCCACTAACCTACCCGACCCTACTTCTCCAGATCGCGTTTTAGAACCAGGGGGCAGAGGAATATTCTTAATGAAAGCTTTATCCGATAAAGTGGAGTTTTTAGACAATGGCAAAACTGTACTCCTGACTTTTGATCTAAAAAAAGAAGTTTTTTCATAACACATCTTTTCTGACCTTTTCTTTTTTGTGCAATTTTGCAATGTGAAGTTCTTCATAAAATATCTACGTTATTTTTTGTTTCCAATAAGTGCAGTTTATTATGCTGTTGCAGGTCTAAGGAACGTATTTTATGATATAAGAATATTAAAATCTCATCGCATATCTAAAACAAAAGTGATAGCCGTAGGAAATATCTCTGTGGGAGGAACAGGCAAAACCCCACTAGTACAGCATTTAGCTAAATTTTTACACAGCCAAGGTAAAAAGGTTGCCACACTAAGCAGGGGCTATAAGCGTACCACTAAAGGCTATATTTTGGCTAAGGATTATCAACGTATTTATGAGGTTGGTGATACCATAGGCGACGAACCCACACAATATGTACATAATTTACCTTTTGCTGCTGTGGCAGTAGCTGAAAAACGTGTAGTGGGAGCTAATGAATTAGTTAAATCTCTATCGCCTGATGTTATTCTTTTGGATGACGCTTTTCAGCATAGGGCTATTGAGAGAGATGTTAACATTGTAGTATTAGATTATCATTCACCTCCTTGGCAGGATTTTGTTCTACCCGTCGGAAATTTACGAGAGCCTTTTGTAAGTATAGAAAGGGCAGATATTGTTGTCTTAAACAAAGTAAAATATGAAAATACTGTACAAAAAAAAATAGCTGATTTTACGCGTTATATTCATGCTATTAAGCCAAATTTACCTGTCTTTATCTCTTCATATCAACCTAAGTCTTTAATAAGTATATCGGAGGAAAGAGAGATATCTCTGGATAGCATTTACCGAAAGCGTATTTTTGCCATTTGTGGGATTGGTAACCCTGATTATTTTATTACGCAGTTAGAGTTACTCGGTGCGGATATTCCTACAATACTCACTCTTAAAGATCACAGAAGTTTTGATGAAGAGATTATTAAAACCATACAAAATGAAGTAAAGGCTCTTAATCCTGATTATGTCATTTGCACTGAAAAGGATTTTTATCGTTTTAGGTATGCGTCTGCATATCAGCATTTGAGGGAGATTAACAATTTTTATTATCTGATGGTTGAGTTAGTATTTTGGGGTCAGGATGGGGACTATTTACAAGCCAAAATTATGGAGAAGGTATGAATAAAGTTAGATTTATATTATTTTTTGGGCGTTTCCTTGTGGGCGTTTCGCTGTGCATATACTCCACAAAGGTAGGCGTGCTACGGGCTAACGGTGCTGCGCCCACCCCCTGGGCAAGTGTGAGAGTGTGGGCGAGGGGCTTCGCACCAAGCCTGACGGCTTGCCCTCCGCATGCCTCACGCAAGAACCTTAGCAGGTCGGCAGAGGCTATTTATTCAAAGCTTTACTTTGTAATTACCTGAAAATGAACACTAAACAAGGTAAAAACACACTTTAACCTTGTAAACATTTGAAAATGACTGAAAAACAAAGTAAAGCTTATTTAATCAGGGTTAAAGGGTCATGCAAAGTCCATATATTCAAGTTTTAACCTTGTACATACTTGATAATCAATACAAAACAAGATAAAATGAGCATACTTCAAACAAGATAAAAAATCTTTACCTTGTAAGTATTTGATAATCAAAATTAAACAAAGTAAAGCGAGGATATGTATAAAAGTGAGGTAAAACGTCAGAATGCCGCTTGCGTGAGGCATGCGGAGGGCGTGCGCTAGCACGGTGCGAAGTACCGAAGCGATAGCGAAGCCCGCAGCACGCCGACCCGAGCGTTAGCGAGGGACACGCCCAAAAAAATTATACAATCTATGATAAAAATACTGTTATGTAAGGTTATTCTGAATATTCTCCATAGTTTAGCAGAACGGTTCAATTTATGTTTATCCATAATCCTATTTGTAAGTTATTTAATATACAATACCCTATCATTCAGGCAGGAATGGTATGGTGTAGTGGTTGGAAGTTAGCCCATGCAGTTAGTGACGCAGGGGGATTAGGTATTATTGGAGCGGGTTCTATGTATCCTGACGTGTTAGAGACACATATTCTCAAATACAAAAATGCTACCGATAAGCCTTTTGCGGTTAATTTACCATTACTTTATCCAGACATAGATAAGCATATTGCGATCATTCTCAAACACAAAGTACCGATTGTTTTTACCTCGGCAGGCAACCCTAACACATGGACAAAAACGCTCAAAGATAATGGAATAGTAGTGGTGCATGTAGTTTCTAACGTCAAATTTGCACGTAAAGCAGAACAAGCAGGTGTAGATGCCATCGTTGCAGAAGGATTTGAAGCAGGCGGTCATAATGGTAGAGAGGAAATCACAACTTTGTGTTTAATTCCGCAAGTAGTACGGGCTGTGTCTATTCCTGTAATTGCCGCAGGCGGAATTGCCACAGGCAGCGCTATGTTTGCTGTAATGGCGTTAGGAGCTTCGGGAGTGCAGATAGGGACACGCTTTGCTGCCAGCGAAGAGTCATCTGCACACATTAACTTCAAAAAAGCTATTGTGGAGGCACAAGATGATGCTACAGTGCTTACTCTCAAAGCAATTACGCCCACACGAATAATTAAAAATGCTTTTTATGAGAAAATAAAAATACTGGAGACTCAATGTGCCACTGTAGAGCAGATAAGGGATTTTTTAGGTAAGGGACGCGCTAAAAAAGGTATTTTTGAAGGCGACCTTGTAGAAGGTGAATTAGAGATAGGTCAGATTTCGGGACTTATTGATGCTATCTTACCTGCTAAAACTATTGTAGAGCAGTTAATTTTAGAATATAAACAGACTAAGCAACGTATGAGTATTTAAAATCTGGGCGTGTCCTTGTGGGCGTTTCGCTACGCTCATGCCCACAAGGTCGGCGTGCTGCGGGCTAACGGTGCTGCGCCC
>JANWVE010000139.1 GCA_025057675.1 Bacteroidia bacterium | reverse complement strand
GCGCAGCGTAGCACCGAAGCGATAGCGCAGCCCGCAGCACGCCGACCCGAAGCGCAGCGAAGGGACACGCCCAAAAAATTTCTTTCTTCTATTTTATTAAGACAAACTATTCGTAATTTTGAAGACTATACAATTAAAACGTATGCTTACCGTAGGAGATAAATTTCCGTACATGGAACTGACAGCGTGTGTATCCTTGCAGGAAGGAAAAGAATTAGCCAATATTTCACTTGAAACGCACAAAAAAGAAGGTAAATGGTTAGTTATTTTCTTCTGGCCATACGATTTTAGTAGTTTATGTCCAACCGAAATTATAGGTTTTAATGAAAGATATGAAGAGTTTGTAGAGCGTGATGCTATTATATATGGGGCAAGTACAGACACAGCCACAGTACATTTAGCCTGGCGCAAGAGCCATGAAGGATTAAGAAATCTCAAATTTCCAATGATTTCAGACCCTGCTAAGACACTCAGTCGTCAGTTAGGTATCTTGATGGGTAAAGATGAAGTGGCTATGCGGGCAACATTCATTGTTGATCCAGAGGGGGTTATTCGTTGGGTTAATGTTAATCATATCATCGTAGGCAGGAACATAGACGAAGTGCTCCGTACGTTAGATGCTTTACAAATCAATGCCCTGACACCCTGTAATTGGAGAAAAGGCGACCCCACCCTTTGAACTACTCTGCTTCTATGTTTTTTGGCAAAAAGTTGTAATATTGTTTTAAGTAGTGTATTTTTGAAAAAAGTTTGGAGGGTATGTCAGACAAAGCAAACGATAAGGCTGAAAAGCTCAAGATGCTACAAGCTTCCATTGAACGCTTGGAAAAACAGCATGGCAAAGGAATTATTATGAAGCTCAGCGACCAAGGCGCCACAGACATAGAAGTCATTCCTACAGGCTCATTAACAGTGGATTTAGCTTTGGGAGTCGGAGGACTACCCAGGGGTAGAATTGTAGAGATATTCGGACCAGAGTCTTCGGGTAAAACTACTTTAGCTTTGCACATCATTGCTGAGGCCCAAAAAATGGGCGGAATCGCTGCTTTTATTGATGCAGAACACGCCTTTGATAGTCAATATGCTGTAAAATTAGGAATTGATACGGCGAATCTGTATGTAACTCAACCTGATAATGGCGAACAAGCCCTTGAAATTGCAGAGGGACTTATTCGTTCCAGTGCTATTGACGTGATTGTTATTGACTCTGTGGCGGCATTAGTGCCTAAGTCTGAAATTGAAGGCGAAATGGGTGATGCAAAACTCGGCATGCAAGCAAGGTTGATGTCCCAAGCCTTACGTAAATTGGCTTCTGCTATCAACAGAACAAATTGTGTGTGTATTTTTATCAATCAACTTAGAGAGAAAATTGGTGTAAGTTACGGTACTAATGAAACTACCACAGGCGGTAATGCGCTCAAATACTATGCGTCGGTGCGGATAGATGTACGTAAATCTACGGCTATCAAAGATGGTGAGGAAACTATGGGTAACCGCACCAAAGTAAAAATTGTAAAGAACAAGGTAGCGCCCCCCTTCAAACTAGCAGAATTTGATATTATTTACGGAAAGGGTATATCCAAAGCAGGAGAGATATTAGACATGGGAGTTGAATTAAATATTATTCAGAAATCAGGGTCATGGTTTAGCTATAATGGTGAAAAGCTCGGACAAGGTAGAGATACGGTCAGAACATTGATAGAAGATAACCCTGAGCTAATGATAGAACTTGAAAGAAAAATTAAAGAAAAAATTGCCAGTGGAGAACCTATACCTATGCCAAGTAGTAAATCCAAAAAAACAAAAGATAGCGAGAATGACTAATTTAGTGACTCACGTACGTCTTTTTTAATTTTTTAAGTCTGTTTTCTTTGGAGAAAAGTCATCTTAACTCAAAAGGTTAAATTTTAATTTTTTTGGGCGTGTCCTTGTGGGCGTTACGCTGCGCGTATGCCCACAAGGTCGGCGTGCTGCGGGCTAACGGTGCTACGCCCCACCCCCTGGGTAAGGGTAGGAGCGTGGGCGAGGGGCTTCGCACCAAGCCTGACGGCTTGCCCTCCGCATGCCTCACGCACGCAGCAAGTAAATTAAGTCCATTTATTCAAACTTAATCTTGTAAGTACTTGAAAATGAACATCAAACAAGGTAAAAATACTTTTTAATCTCGTAACTAATTGAAAATGAATTGAAAATAAAGTAAAATCTCAACATTCAGGGTCAAAGGGTTGTATAAAGTTCATCTATTCAAGGTTTAACTTTGTATATGCTTGAAAATGAATATATAACAAGATAAAACAAATATATTCAAAACAAGGTAAAAAATTTTAACTTTGTAAGTGTTTGATAATCAAAATAGAAAAAGGTAAAGCAAACGCACATGTAAAAATCAGGTAAAACACTTCAAAGCTGCTGCGTGAGGCATGCGGAGGGTGCGTGAGCAGTGCGTAGCGCAGCGAAGCACCGAAGCGATAGCGCAGCCCGCAGCACGCCGACCCGAGCGCAGCGAAGGGACACGCCCAAATAAAAGTAATTTCTTTGCTAATGAAACATAAAGCTTTTCGCTTACGTTATAATAGTAAGGTTAAATTTGATTGATTGGGCGAGGGGTTTTTATCTGCACAGGTAAATCCCCTTGTTTTTTATACATCCTTGTACCTGGCTAAGGTTTCTTTCTCTTTTTTAGTAAGACTGTTCATGCCTTTTTCTAAGATTTTATCTAATATTCGGTCAATCTCCTCTTGAGTAGGAATTTCATTCTCGTCTTTTGTAGTAACGTGTATCTTTTCTATACGTTCTGCAATAGAAGTCCCTTTACTTTGATACTCTACTGAGTAAGCAGAATGAACAATTCTCATGGTTTTTTTCTTTTTTCTGTACTGACCTAAGCGAATAAATAAACGTTGAAAAGGTAAATAAACGTCAATCCCTTTTTTGAGTAAAATCATGTAAAAAAAACCCCACACTGCCCCTCCGGTATGGGCGATGTGTCCGCCTGAATTACTGCTACCAATCATCAAAAAATCAATCATAAATACAATGAGAGCAAACCATTTCATTTTAATCTCACCAAATAAAAATAGCACTATCCGCTGATTGGGAATTAAAGTAGCCAGAGCAGTCAAAATAGCCATCACGCCCGCACTTGCACCCACAGCATACGAATGTGCAACAATAGGTTTGAACACAGGAAAGATATTGTACGCAGTAATAAACATTATACCTCCAAATAACCCCCCAAAAATGTACGTGTACCACACCTTAGCCTCCCCTTGATATTCAGAAAGAGACTTGCCTAACCAATACAACCAAAGCATGTTAAATAAAATGTGAAATATACCTGCATGTAAAAACATATAAGTAAATAGCGTCCAAGGCTGACGTAATAACTGGGGTAAACTAGCAGGTAACTCTAAAAACTTAACATAATAACGATAAACTTCTAATTTGTTGAACAGAAAAAAAACTACATAAAGTATTCCTGTAACCAAAAAAATAGCAGTGTTAATCACAATAATTTGATTGACTGCCCTTGAACCCATACTCAAAAATAAACGAATTTCTTTCCTGATATTCATATCAATTTTATACAAAAATACTTGTTTTTTGGATAAAAGTCAATTTTGATGAACTTCAACAATCCTTACTAAAATAACAACAATATCCCTACTTTTGTGCCATGATTGTAGAGTTAGTTCAGCAAAGAGTTAATTTACCTTTTCACTCTGTTCAAGCTACTATTGCACTTTTAGAGGAAGGAGCTACAGTGCCTTTTATTGCACGTTATCGCAAAGAACGTACTGATGGTATGGACGAAGAACAGATTCGCGCTATCGAAAGTGCCTTAAAATATGTTAAACAACTCCAAGAACGGAAGGAAACTATTCTCAATAGCATCCGCGAACAAAATAAACTTACCCCTGAATTAGAAGCCCAAATTGTACAATGTGATAACCTTACAGAGTTAGAAGACTTATATTTACCTTACAAGCCTAAGCGTAAAACAAAAGGCACTATAGCTATTGAAAATGGACTTTTACCCTTAGCAGAAAAGGTATTAGATACACAACTGGTACAAGGTGATAAAGCGTCTATTGTGTCAGAGTTTTTGAACGAAAAGGTAACAGATGTAAAGAGTGCATTAGAAGGGGCTATGTATATCGTAATGGAACAGATATCTGACCGCGCGGATATTCGCCAATGGATACGTACATTTATGCAAAAAGAAGGTATCTTGACCTCCACAGAAAAAGAAAACACAGTTGAAGAAGCACACAAATACGAAATTTATTTTGACTTCAAAGAGGTAGTGCCTAACCTTAAACCTCATCAAATTTTAGCTATTAACAGGGGTGAAAAAGAGGGCGTACTCAAAGTAAGTATTGAAGTAGATATAGAGGACATTACAAGTTATGTACAAACAAAGTTAAAATACAATTCCCGTGCTGTATTTGCAGAAACGCTTTTACAAGCAATTAAATACAGTCTTAAATACTCTATTTTACCCGCCATTGAACGAGAAATCCGTGCTACCATTACAGAAAAAGCCGACTTACATGCCATTGAAGTATTTGCTCAAAATTTGCGTAATTTATTATTGCAACCCCCTTTATTAGGCAAAATCATTATGGGCATTGACCCAGGATATGTATCAGGGTGCAAGGTTGCTGTAATAGATAAAAATGGCGATTATTTAGCAGGGGATACTATTTACCCTGTTCCACCAAAGGCGAGGGTCTTTGAAGCAGAACAAATAGTCGGCGATTTGATAAAAAAATACAAAGTGGATATTATTGCCATTGGAAATGGTACTGCTAGCCGTGAAACAGAGCAGTTTATTGCGAACATGATTAAAAAATATGATATTCCTGTACATTACACAATTGTTAATGAAGCAGGCGCATCGGTGTACTCTGCATCACCCCTGGCAAAAGAGGAGTTTCCTGATTTAGAAGCAGCACAACGTGGCAATATCAGCATTGCACGCAGATTACTTGACCCATTAGCCGAATTAGTAAAAATTGACCCTAAATCTATTGGTGTAGGTATGTACCAACATGATGTAGACCAAAACTTACTCAAAGAAAAGTTAGAAAATGTGGTAGAGTCTTGCGTTAATCATGTAGGGGTAGATGTAAATACCGCATCAGCAAGTTTGTTAAGTTATGTTTCAGGACTTAATGGAAGAATGGCTAAAAGCATTGTTAATTACAGACAAAAAATCAAACAGTTTACGAATAGAAAGCAACTTTTAGAAGTACCAGGCATAGGTGAAAAAGCTTTTGAGCAAGCCGCAGGATTTTTACGTATTCGTTCAGGCGATAATCCCTTAGATAACACGAATATTCACCCTGAAAGTTATGAAGCCGTACATAAAATTGCGGAATACTACCAAATTCCTGTACATAACTTCAAGGCATTAGCCGAAAAGTTAATGACAATTAAAAAATCCGAGTGTGATAAACTTTGTAAAATTGCAGGAATTGGCTTACCTACTTTACTTTTAATCCGAGATAACTTAGCTAAACCTGGACGTGACCCGCGCGAAGATATGCCTGCGCCTATTCTCCGTTCAGATGTGCTAAGTATTGATGACTTAAAAGAAGGTATGGAACTTACAGGCACGGTCCGCAACGTTGTAGATTTTGGTGCATTTGTAGATATTGGTATTAAAAATGACGCACTTTTGCATGTTTCTAAAATGGGGCGAGGAAGTTTTGTTAAAAACCCTTATGAGATTGTGCAAGTAGGGGACATTATCCAGGTAAGTATAGAAAGCATTGACCGAGTTAAGCAAAAAGTATCTCTAAGATTAGTGTGATGCGGCATGCAGCCTTGCTTAATTTGTATTGTTGGACCTACAGCAGTAGGTAAAACGGCTTTGTCTATTCAATTAGCTCAGCATTTTAATACTGAAATTCTCTCTTTTGACTCGCGCCAAATATACAAAGAACTAACTATCGGCACAGCAAAACCTACTGTATTAGAACGAAAAGGGATTGTACATCACTTTATAGACGAGATTTCTATTGTACAGTCCTATTCTGCGGGAGATTTTCAAAAACAAGCTTCGGCACGGTTGGAGCAGCTTTTTCAAAAATACAAGGTAGTGATTGCAGTGGGGGGTACAGGGTTGTATCTCAAAGCTTTATTAGAAGGATTAGATAGCTTTCCTGAACCAGATTGGACACTGCGTTGTACCTTGCAAGAACAGTATCAAACGGAGGGGCTTGTGCCATTACTGCAACAACTATCCTCTCTTGACCCTGTTACCTACCAAAATGTAGATAAACATAACCCTAGGCGCGTACTTCGTGCATTAGAAGTATGTTTGCAGACGGGCAAACCTTATTCATCTTTTTTATCTCAAAACAAGGTTAAACCTTACTTTAAGGTGATTAAAATTGGCTTAAATATGCCTCGTGCAGAACTATACAAGCGTATAGATGTAAGGGTATTGCAAATGATAGAGCAGGGGTTAGTTCAAGAGGTACAAGGGCTTATAGTCCAAAACGCAGATTTTACTTCCAATGCGCTCAATACAGTAGGATACAAGGAGATATATGCTTATTTGCAGGGTCAGTCTGATTTATCCATGGCGATTCATTTAATTCAACAGAATACACGTAGGTATGCTAAACGTCAATTAACATGGTTTAATGCGGATAAAGAAATACAATGGTTTGAACCACACCAGTGGGTAGAAATATTGCGATATATAGAGTTAAAAATGGTTTGACTATCATAATTTTTTTGGGCGTGTCCCTTCGCTGCGCTTCGGGTCGGCGTGCTGCGGGCTACGCTGACGCTTCGGTGCTACGCTGCGCTACGCACTGCTGACGCACCCTCCGCATGCCTCACGCAGCAGCGTTTAGATGTTTTACCTTGTTTGTGTGCATACCTTTGCTTTACCTTGTTTAGTGTTGATTATCAACTACTTACATCATTAAAATTTTTTACCTTGTTTGAACTACGTTCGTTTTATCTTGTTTTACACTGATTACCAAATACATTAACTTTTCATACCATTTTAACCCTTACTACCTAAGCTTTACCTTATTTTGAATTGATTTTCAATGATTTACAAGGTTAGGCTTTATTTTTACCTTGTTTAATGTTCATTATCAGGTACTTACAAGGTTAAGGTTTGATTAAGTGAGATTAGTGTATTTGCTGCGTGCGTGAGGCATGCGGAGGGCAAGCCGTCAGGCTTGGTGCGAAGCCCCTCGCCCACTCTTTTGCTCTTGCCCAGGGGTGGGCGGGTGGGGGCGCAGCA
>JANWVE010000138.1 GCA_025057675.1 Bacteroidia bacterium | reverse complement strand
GGATTCCTTTGGGTATTTATCAGAGTTATACGTTAGAATTTAATATCAAGTCTTCTTTGTTGAGAGATGTGAAAATAAGTCGTAAGCGTAACTGGTTGGATAATTATAGGTAGTTTAGGTAGGTTTGAATGATAAAATTTTTTTGGGCGTGTCCCTTCGCTGCGCTCGGGTCGGGCTACTACGCACTACGCTGACGCTTCGGTGCTTCGCTGCGCTGCGCACTGCCTAACGGCATGCTCCGTATCCCTCACGCACGCTGCTTTTGGATGTTTTACCTGACTTTTATGCATACGTTCGCTTTACCTTGTTTTAGATTGATTATCAGCTATTTACAAGGTTAAAATTTTTTACTTTGTTTTGAATACATTGGCTTTATCTTGTTTTGTTTTCATTTTCAAGTATTTGCAAAGTTAAACCCTGAATACATACACTTTGGATAAGCTTTTAACCCTGGATTCGTGAGCGTTACTTTATTTTGAATTGATTTTCAATAATTTACAGGGTTAAGAATTGATTTTTACTTTGTTTAGTTTTGGTTTTCAGTTACTTACAAGGTTAAGTATTGTATGAGTGGACTTAGTCTTTTGGCAGCTTGCGTGAGGCATGCGGAGGGCAAGCCGTCAGGCTTGGTGCGAAGCCCCTTGCCACGCTCTTGCCCTTGACCAGGGGATGGGGCGCAGCACCGTCAGCCCGTAGCACGCCGACCCGAGCGCAGCGAGGGACACGCCCAACAACCTTACTTGCAAACCTACTCAAATAATACGAGTATAGTTATGATAATTTTTGCTGCATTTCCATGAACTCTGGATGCTCAAGTAATTTTTTATCTTGTACATTACGATTCAAAAAGTTGTTTAGCTCGTCTATATCTAAAGTATGGCTGACCTCACCAAACTCATTGATTTGGATGTCAAAGTTTTTCAAGTCTTTATGAATACGAGCTTTGGTGATATTCTTTAATTTTTTAGGCATAGGCTAGTCACACAATATTATAACACATTTTACTTTCGGGAGTTCCCCTTTACACGATTTAATTGCTTTCTATTGCAATATAGTTTCAAAAATAGATACTTTTGCATGATGATACATTGGTTAGGGTTAAGTAGTATATTTTTTACGGCTATATTCAGCGGTTGGGTAGCTTATCGCTTGCAAATTAAAAGCACGTATTGGATTAGAATTAGTTTAGGATTTAGTGGAGCGTATCTGCTTTCAGTGTGTATTTTACATCTTTTACCTGAGGTTTTTGAGGTTGAGCTAAAATACCTTTCTTTTTTCGTTTTGGGCGGTTTCTTTATTCAATTGATTATTGAGTATTTTTCCAAAGGTTTAGAGCATGGACATATTCACGGATACCATAGTCATCAGCAAAGTAAAATATATACTATCATGATAGGAGTATCTCTTCATGGTTTAATCGAAGGTTTGCCCCTCTCGGGTACAGGTTTCAAAAGTAGTGAAACCTTACAAAATATGTATTTAGGGATTATTTTACATCATATTCCGAGTGCATTTGTATTAGTTACTATGCTCAAAAACACCCACTTTCCTGCCAGAAAAATCACTTTTATCTTGGTTTTGACTTCGTTGAGCGTACCTATGGGAGCTATTATAGGTAAAATTTTGTTAACACAAGCCATGAGTGTTTATTTTAATTACATATTAGCGGTGGTCGTAGGAGTATTTTTACATTTATCTACTACTATTCTATTTGAGTCTGCCGAACCTGACCATCAATACAGGTTTCGGAAGTTCGTGGCTGTATCCTTAGGGATACTTTTAGCATGTTTAATCAGTTTAATAGGGTAGAACAAATCTAAATTTCTATGATATTTTTGGCATATACCGATAAATATGTATTAGACCTTCCTGAGGGACACAAGTTTCCCATGATAAAATATGAGTTGATTTATGAGCAGCTTCTTTATGAAGGCATATTTGAACCTAAACATTTTTTTGAACCTTCTCTTGTAAGCGAGGAGATTTTACTTAAAACCCATAATGCGCATTATTGGTATAGGCTAAGAAATTTAGAATTAACCCCATTAGAATTTCGTAGAATAGGTTTTCCACCATCAGAGAAAATGGTTTTTCGTTGTCGTTCGAGTGCGGGAGCTACGCTACAATGTGCATATTATGCTTTAGAAAATGGGGCTTCACTCAACATTGCGGGTGGAACGCATCACGCGTACGCAGATAGGGGCGAGGGCTTTTCTATGCTCAACGATATTGCTATTGCTATCAATGAGCTGCGTAGCCAAAAAATTATTCAAAGAGCGCTTGTTGTAGATTTAGACGTACATCAAGGTAACGGAACTGCTAAAATCTTTGAAAATACTCCCGAAGTATTCACTTTTTCTATGCACGGCAAAGACAATTACCCACTTCGTAAGGAAAACTCAGACTTAGACATAGCCCTACCCACAGGTACGCAAGATAAAGAATATCTCTCTATTTTAGCAGAAACGCTCCCCACTTTGATTGAAAAACACGACCCCGAAATTATTTTTTACCAAGCAGGAGTAGACATTCTATCCACTGATAAAATCGGTAAACTATCTATTACGCAAGAAGGCTGCAAACAAAGAGATGAAATTGTATTCAGTACGGCTAAAAAACACAATTTACCTATTGTTACTGTCATGGGGGGAGGTTATTCTACTCAAATCAAAGATATTGTCAATGCCCATGTAAATACGTTCAGGGTAGCCCAAAAGTACTATGACTAAACTTAAAATTCATTTCCGTTCGTATATTTGAATGAATATGAAAAAAGTATTTTTGTTACTCCCAAGTTTAATGCTGTTTACATACATCTACTCCCAGCTTCCTATCTATACTCCTAAAAAACATCTTACCTCCCCTAAACACTTGTCAGAGTATCTTGTTCAAAATAAAAATAATGATAGCGACAAAGTAGTAGCAATATGGCAATGGATAACACATAACATTAAATACAATATCAAAGATATCGGAAGAAATGAGGCTAAATACGGTGACGCGCAGTATGTTCTCAAAAAGAAAAAAGCAAATGCCTTAGGATATGCCACCCTTTTTACGGCTTTGTGTAGAGAAGCTAACATTGCTGCTTACACAGTACCCGGCTACTGCAAAATGAGTTCAGATTATGAACTATATAATCAATTTTTCAGGGAGCGATACGCCTGGAATAGCGTAGAAATTAACCGAAAATGGTATCTATTAGATGCCACTGCGGGCGCAGGAAAAATTGTCGACCATGAAAAAAAGTGGAAAAAAAAATTAGGACGATGGTTTTATATTCCAAAATGGCTATATCAATTCAAATTTGAGTATGACTCCACTTACTTCTTGACTAATCCTAAACAACTAGCTATTACCCACAATCCCGCTGACCCTATGTGGCAGCTACTTAATTGTATTGTACCCATAGAATTGTTTGAAAAGCCTCCAGGCTACACAGCCTATTATGTCAAAACGTATGACTCTTGTTCTGTAGCCCAAGATATAGTACGGACTGAGGTTATTCGTTACACCCCCGATGAACAAGAACTGCGATCTGCCTTTACAGCAAAAGCCTTTAATAAAAAAAATCATGGTTATGCAGGTTTTACAGCACTAAAATATGCAGACAAGTATTTTAATGGCGTACCTTACACTAACAACAAAGCAGAGTTACTGGGCAAAGCTCGTTTTTTGTATGATAGTGCTGTCGTCTTCTTAAAAGCTACAGCAAAAGACATTGAAGAGGAATATAAATTCTTGCGAAAACAAAACCTACAAAAAAAGAAAATGACCCAAGACACTAACACAATGTGGTTAAAACTCAATCAACGTACTATTCAAAAAAACAAAACCTTGATAAAAAACCAAAAAGATAAAATAAAAAAACTATACCGACAGAACAACAATTTAGACAAACAAGCACAGAACATTATCCATAACAAAGATAATTTAGAGCGTGTACCTAATGCTAAAAATCCTCCTACTCAAACCCAAATTCAGAAGATAGAAGAGAATCAGCAGAAAATTCAGCAGAACTTACGTAAGTTTGACCAAATTAAAGATAGCGCTATGACGGCTATTGAACAATATGCACAAACCTATTCCCAAATCTACAAAATATTAGATAAAATTTTGGTAGACTACAAACTTTTTACCCGTTATATCACTCAAAACATACAAGAACGAATAATGCAAAAAGCCGATGCTTATTGGGACTATTTTATGCTGCGCAGAGCAGATATGATACAAAGGCATGCTAATCAAGCTAAATGGAGAGATAGTATTCCTAAACTTTATGCGTTTAGATACAATGAAATTAAAGGATATCTTGCGGGGGCTACTAATCGTATGAAGGGTATAATTGCTGAAAATAAAGCGCTTATCAAACAAAATAAACAACTTAAAAATACTTTTGGAAGCGAAGATGATGAATATCAAAATGCCAAAGAAAAAATTGAGGAGGTTAATAATGTCTTAAAGAAGTGGAATGAAGGGGAGATTAACTTTTTACAATCTCTTAATAAAGAATACAGGTCGCATAACCGAAACATGCGATTGCTCAACAAGGCTTACAAAGTTGAGAATATCAAAGAGCGGCAGAGATACAAATTCCGCGAAAAACAATACAAACATCTTTACAAAGTGGAAATGGCAAAGCAAAAAAAGGCTTATCATCATGCGGTTACTCAACGCAAAAAATGTAAGGAAACCATTGATGCCTACCTTAAAGAGTAGAAAACATAAATCGGGTATGATTTTTAGATGACAATTTAAGTTTATTTTTTGGGCGTGTCCCTCGCTGCGCTTCGGGTCGGCGTGCTGCGGGCTACGCTGACGCTTCGGTGCTTCGCTGCGCTACGCACTGCTGACGCACCCTCCGCATGCCTCACGCAAGTACGCCGCAAGTATCCTAACCCTATTTATTCAAAACTTAACCTTGTAAGTATCTGAAAATCAAAACTAAACAAGGTAAAAAACATAGTTTAACCTTGTAAATCCTTGATAATCAATTCAAAATAAAGTAAAAATTGAATACTTAGGGTTGGCGTCTTGTAAAAAGTTCATCTATTCAAGGTTTAACCTTGCAAATACTTGAAAATGAACACAAAACAAGATAAAAAGAGTGTAGTATAGACAAGATAAAAAATTTAACTTTGTAAGTGTTTGATAATCAATGTTAAACAAGGTAAAGCAAAGATATGTATAAAACCAGGTAAAACATCCAAATACAGCTGCGTGAGGGATACGAAGCATGCTGTAAAGCAGTGCGAAGCGTTAGCGCAGCACCGAAGCGATAGCGTAGTGCGAAGTAGCCCGACCCGAGCGCAGCGAGGGACACGTCCAAAAAAATAAAAAGAAATGATTAAACTTTACTCTGTCTTATCCTATTTTGCTCAAAATACCATAGCTTTTTGTTGTATAAGGTATCTATCTTTTAATTAGGCTGAATAGAACGTGGATAAAATTGTGCAATATCGTACGTAGGGCGCTGGACATACCATTTTTCATTTGATAAACGCTTATTGTATGCTATGCGAGAGGTTTCTGCAAAAAGCATCGTGTAAGGCTGTTCCTCGTGCAGTACAGCTTGTAGTTCCTTGTGTAAAGCATGCCGTTTTTGTGTATCTATTTCAAGAGGAATAGCACTCAGTAAATCATCTGCCCTTTTAGACTGATAGCATCCATAATTATATCCTCCGTCTATTTGTGAAGAGTGAAATACACTGTACAAGTCTTGTTCGTTTGCATCATATACCCAGCCCCCTATCCAAGCTTCAAGTTCGTGGTTTTTGCATCGGTCTAAAAATGCTCCCCAGTCGTAGCCACGAGGGGTAAGTTCAATACCTGCTTGCTTGAATATAGGCTGTAATATCATAGCAATATTTTTTCTCACATCATTTTCATTAGGATAGGCTAACTCAAATCTGAAATCTATACGTTTGCCATTGATTTCTTTGTCTATCCAGCCGTTGTTATCTGTATCCTTCCAGCCCGCTTCACTTAATAATTGCTTAGCTTTATTGACATCAAAAGGAATATCAGGTAGATTTTTATTATATTCAGGTCGCTTGAAAAAAACCATAGACTTAATAGGTTCAGCCATACCATACAAAACCCTTTCTTTAAGCATCTTAGCATCAATAAGATGTGCCATTGCTTGGCGTACTTTCTTATCGGCAAAAAAGTTTTTATCGGGATTACCTTTTACATTCATATTCCAACCGATATAAGTGTATTTAGGATACACTTCACTGCGTTTGTCAAAATTTTGCTTGAAGAAAGGGTCTTCCATATCTTTTTGCATTTGAGAGGGCTTAAAGTGATCCGAAAAATCAATTTCTCCTGATTTAAGTGCAATAAAAGCAGCATTGACATCTGTAATTATCTTAAAATATAAAGTGTCCATTCCTTGTATAAAATTAGGTTCTTTGCTACCCCTATTCCAATAGTTAAGGTTTTTCACTAACATAACATGCTTGCCTGGATCCCACTCTTTGACCACGTAACGCCCTGAACCGAGGATATAATTAGGATCTCTATTAAATTCTTGTTTAGAAAAATGTTCAGCAAAAGGTTTGAACTTTGCTATAAGAGGTTCATCTATTTTTTTATCCCATGCTTGTATTGCTTCGGCTACGGTATATTTATCCGATAGATTTTGTTTGTCGTATATGTGTTTAGGCAAAATGAACAGGTAATTAGTTACCTTAAATAAATTGTCGTAAGCTACTTTTTTGAAAGTAAAAACAATGGTTTGTTTATCTTTAGCTACACAGTCTTTGAGGTATTTCATGTCTGCACGTTTGGGTTGGGCGTCTATCAGGGGGTTGACTATACATTTTACAGTAAAAACGACATCTTCTGCGGTTATAGGTTGGTTATCAGCAAAGTGAATGTTAGGCTTCAAAGTAAATGTTAGAGTGAGATTATCATTAGAAAAACTGTAATCTTGACAAAGGACTTTTTTATCTAACTCTAAGGTTTCATAGTTTAGGTCAATTAGTTTATCGAAAAGAAGCTGATGAATATAAATGGATGTGGCGTCTGCTGTGGTGATGGGGTTAAGTCCTTTGGGTTCATTTCTTTCGTGTTTGATCATGGTTTTTACTCGTTTTACTTTAAGTGGATTAGACTTTTGTTCTCCGTCGCTACAACGAGTTTGTAGTAGTGCAAGAATACTCAAAATAAAAAGATTTATCCCGAAGTTTTTCATTTAGTTTGTAAGCTATACAGTACGAATGCAAAACTAAGAATTGAGTTTTAATTCTGCAAAAGTATGAGTGTAAAAATTTGATAATGAGGGGATTATATTAAGTATAAAAATAATTTTATTTTTGGGCGTGTCCCTTCGCTGCGCTTCGGGTCGGGCTACTACGCACTACGCTCACGCTCGGT
>JANWVE010000137.1 GCA_025057675.1 Bacteroidia bacterium | reverse complement strand
CTGTCTTCTTTACAGTTTTGACCATGAGATTTAACCTCCATAGACAAATTGAAGACCATAGTTAAATATCGTATCAATGATAAACACGATAACAGAGATAATTAGCGAAGCTACTAGAACCACAGTAGTGCTACCTTGTAACTCTTCCCAAGTAGGCCAGGATACCTTTGTCAACATTTCGCTATAAATTTCTTTGTACCATGCTTTTATACGATCTAACATACTAACATATTCAGTTTCAGTTTCAGTTTTTGTTCTATTTGCAGGGGTAGCAGGATTTGAACCCACATCAACGGTTTTGGAGACCGCTATTCTACCCTTGAACTATACCCCTGTAAGAAAGATGTTACGGATACGTGTCCGTAATCCGTAACATCTGTATTACTCGCTGTAAATTATTTTATAATTTCGGTTACTTGCCCCGCACCTACGGTCTTTCCCCCCTCACGAATAGCAAAACGAAGCCCCTTTTCCATAGCTACAGGGTGAATTAGTTCAACTTCTATGGTAACATTATCTCCTGGCATAACCATTTCTACACCTGGGGGTAGTTTACAACTACCTGTGACGTCCGTTGTGCGCATATAAAATTGAGGTCTATAGTTGTTAAAAAATGGTGTGTGTCTTCCACCTTCTTCCTTACTTAGCACATAAATCTCTGCTTTGAAGTGGGTATGAGGAGTGATGCTACCAGGCTTACAAATTACCATTCCGCGCTTAACCTTGTCTTTGTCTATACCTCGTAATAACAAGCCCACATTATCACCTGCTTGACCTTCATCTAATATTTTCCTAAACATTTCCACACCTGTTACGGTAGATTTTAAGTCTTCGGCACCTAAACCAATGATATCAACAGGTTCATTAACTCTAATTACACCACGCTCAATCCGCCCAGTTGCAACGGTTCCTCTTCCTGTAATAGAGAAGACATCTTCCACGGGCATTAAAAAGGGTTTATCTAATATACGGGTTGGTGTGGGTATGTAGTTATCTACTGCATCCATTAAATCTAAAATTGTTTTTTCCCATTTTGGGTCTCCGTTAAGTCCCCCCAAAGCTGACCCACGAATCACAGGTGTATCATCACCAGGAAACTCGTATTTATTGAGTAAATCGCGAATGTCCATTTCTACAAGATCCAGTAGTTCAGGATCATCTACCATGTCTACCTTATTCATGAACACAACAATATAAGGAACACCTACTTGGCGAGCAAGTAGAATATGTTCCCGGGTTTGAGGCATAGGTCCGTCTGTGGCTGCTACAACCAATATAGCCCCATCCATTTGGGCAGCGCCCGTGACCATGTTTTTAACATAGTCTGCGTGGCCAGGGCAATCCACGTGTGCATAATGTCTTTTCTCTGTCTGATATTCCACGTGTGCTGTGTTAATAGTGATACCGCGCTCTCTTTCTTCAGGAGCGTTGTCAATAGAGTCAAATGTGCGGACTTCGCTTAGCCCTTTTTTGGCTAAAACAGTTGTGATTGCTGCGGTTAATGTCGTCTTTCCGTGATCTACGTGCCCTATCGTACCAACATTTACATGGGGCTTTGAACGGTCAAAATTCTCTTTTGCCATGACTTTGTTTATTTTTACTTTTTTAACTAATTACAAAAATCCTGGAGCCAATAACCAGGATCGAACTGGTGACCTCATCCTTACCATGGATGCGCTCTACCAACTGAGCTATATTGGCTATCCCAGAGCGGAAGACGGGACTCGAACCCGCAACAGCTAGCTTGGAAGGCTAGTACTCTACCATTGAGCTACTTCCGCTTGTCTGTGGGAAGAGCAGGATTCGAACCTACGAACTCCGAAGAGGACAGATTTACAGTCTGTTGCCGTTGACCACTTGGCTATCTTCCCAACATTCTGCGAGCCTGAGGAGGGCTTCGAACCCCCGACCTACTGATTACAAGTCAGTTGCTCTACCAGCTGAGCTACTCAGGCTAATTTCTTATGTTTTTTGTTACCATTTGCGGTACTACTTTACCCCTATGTAAGATACACACAGAGGTTTTTATGTGCCCAGACCGAGATTTGAACTCGGATGCCTTGCGGCGCTACCCCCTCAAGATAGTGTGTCTACCAATTTCACCACCTGGGCGACTTATAGTGTTCTTGCTGGGACTCGAACCCAGGACCCCCTCATTAAAAGTGAGATGCTCTACCAACTGAGCTACAAGAACTTACCTAATGCTAGTACCTTCTATTTTGGGACTGCAAAGATACAACATCTTATCATGATTTGTCAAGTTTTTTTTGTTTTTTTTTATATTTTCAAGAGTAACTTATTGTTTATCAGTTATTTTTAATTAAGGATAAAAAATAGGCTCTAACTTTTGAAACTTCTCTATGATAAGATATTCAATCTTCTTTCCCATGCTGTAGGCAACATAAGCATCTCCTGTAAAGTTTTCTATGCCACAAATCTGCTTTTCGGTCTGTTTAGGAATATCCTCAGGCACTTCGGGATCGTCGGGTAGGCGTCTCACGGGGCGAGAGAGATACAAAGTAGCTTCTATCAGTATTTTATCAGCGTCTGTTATGTCCTCAACTCTGTCCGAGATATTTACCTCTTTTGGACCTTTGGGCATGGTGGTTACAATAAAATCAACTGTCTTCCCATTCTGAGCATTTCCTATCCATACCGAAGAGATTTTTACCGCTTTCTTGGGTCTTTTTTTAGCTACGATTCGATAGGTTATACCTCTTCCTGAACCTGCTGCACCGCCAGCCCATTCTTGCATGGTAGCTGACTCTAATACCAATTTATTGCTTTTCGGAAAAATTATATATCCACAGTAGAGCGCCGTAATGACCGCTATAAATACCAACCAGTATATCTTTTTCATGCTTTTTTCTCGGATTGAGTATTGGCTAGGCTAGCTATGGCAGATTTCTCAAATGTAAGATGGATATCCTTATCCGCTTCCAAAACAACTGTATTGTCTGTTACTTCTATAATCTTCCCATGTAGTCCGCCAATAGTGATTACTTTGTCCCCTTTTTTTAATTCATTACGGAATTTTTGTGCTTCTTTCTGTTTCTTCAATTGTGGCCGTATCATGAAAAAATACATAACAACAAATACCAATAGTAACATGATCAGACCACTGAAATTATTAGCGCCGTTTTGTTGTCCGCTTTGACTAGCTCCTCCAAACAACAACATCAAATTTAACATACTCAATTTAGATGCAAAACTACAAAACAAGTTTGAATTTCATAATCTATTTTTAGGGATATTACTTTGATTTTGCGATTATATTTTTGGGCGTGTCCCTTCGCTGCGCTCGGGTCGGCGTGCTACGGGCTGCGCTGCGCTTCGGTGCTGCGCACCGTGCTAACGCACGCCCTTCGCATGCCTCACGCAAAACCACTTACCTAACAAAATTTATATCATAAAAAACTATGAAAGAGTTTGAAAAATATTTTTCTAAGCCTCTTTCAGAAATGAAAGATGGCGAGGTTCAAACCAGCACCAAGGCTATTCCCTTGTTTTTAAATAACAAGGGCGCAACCTTATATGACAGTAATCTTAAGGAAATTACTTTTTATTATAGTCCAGTAAATACATACTTAGGTTATTCATTCAAAATATTAAAGCACAAATATTCTTTTTATTTTTGGGTTACTTTATACAAGGAGGTTGGCAAACATAAAGCAGCATTTGTGTGGGCAGGTAGCGTAACCGACCAAAATCCTAACCCACAACCACAGACCCCAACTAATCCACAAACAGATCCTAAAAATCCCGCATATACCAAAGAAAGTGTAGAAAAAGCCTTGCAGGAAGTTATTAACTTAGATACAAAAAACAAGGAGTTTTTACAAACGGCAACTTTTTTACTTATCCAAGCAGAGGCTAACGGAAAGGACATTAACCAAGAAGGCAGTAAATTAAATGATATTGCCAAGCGGGTTCAAGATAGACAAAGCTACATTCTAGAATTACAGGAAAGTAAAAATATTACAGGTATAGAAAGTGTAGATAACTTTATTTTTAACAGTGCAGCCTGGATAGGAAAACGGTTTTCAGAGGTAAAAAAATTTTTTGGTTTTAGTGGTTTGGGATACTTGCAAGCTATTGCACGTTTTCCAAGATTGGGATCCGTTTTATCTAAATCATGGAAAACAATAAAACTTATTGGAAAAGTTGTTGTTGTCGGGGATTTGGTTATCACTTTAGGCAGGTGGCTGTTTGGTTCAGGAGGACAAAAAGGCTCACTGGAGGAAGCCAAAATAGACCAGGAAGAACTCAAAAAAATCATACCTGATATTATGAGAAAACTAACCCCAGAGGAGCAAAAAACCGTGGTAGATATTATCAATAAAAAAGTAGAAGAAGGGTATGAAAAAGGTAAAGAGGAAGGTAAAGAAAGTAAAATCGGTGAAGCAGCTAAACAAGTAACTTTTGCATTATTAGGTATAGCGGGCATTATCATTTTACTAAAATGGAGCAAAAACTAAATAGAAAAACATCGCAGGAATTGGCACGGCTGTACCCAGCTCAGTACGTGTATTATCATTATCCAGATCAGCCGAAGAGCTTTGTGAAAGAAGGCATACGCTGGGGTAAAAACGATGTTATTTCTTGGGAACAAATATTAAACCATTGGAACAGCAAACCCCGCAAAACACCTATTGAGCTCATGCTCGCTAAGATGATTCATGAAAGTGGTCGCAAGCCCTACATTGCAGGATATGAAAAAGGGCAGCATGAACGCAACCCAGATTGGAAAAATTTTAATGAATACCAGTCCACTAGTTATGGACTATTTCAAGTTTTAGGGCTTGTTATGGATGCCTATGGTTTTGTTCCGCCTGATAAAGAAAATGTATTTGATTATTTCACGCCTGATAAGCAATTTGACTTGTTTGACAAAATGATGTCAGACAATATTCAAAAAATGAAAAAACTCTTTCCCGATGCCAGTGATGATGAAATTATATGGCACTCAATTGCTCATTATGGATTACCTGCACTGTATAGCAAACAAAACATACAACAAACTCGTAATAATTACAAGCAGTACAGAAGCGGAGTAAAACCACAAGAAAAAAGCATTTGGGACGCCATAGAAAAAAATTTTTACACTTACAAGCAATTACAAAACCTCAATGAAATGTACTTAAAACAATTCTTTAAAAACGAAACCGCACAAGTCATTGAGGTATTAAAAAAAAAATAACATCTCATACCTCTGTTATTTCTTTTGTACTGATAGGTGTTGTAATAGGTTGGTTAATATATAAAAACGTGTAATATGACATGGCAAGAATTTGAGAAACTATTGGATAAAAAACCCGTGTTGTATTTATACAACTTGTTACGCAAGCACGGTTTGAGTGTATCAGACCCAGAGTTCAAAAAAAAGAAAAAGGAAAAAACCGAAGCCTTAGGGCTAACTGAAGACATTCCCGATGAACTTTTAGTTTATTGTTTAGAATACAAAAAAGTACCCGAAACCTTAAAACCTAATCCTGCTCCTAAACTTGGAAAAACCCAAGAAAATACCGATATTCGTAGTATGAAATTTTATACTTGGGAAGAAGCAGAATTATACGGAATTGAATTTCCTTATCAGTCTATAGCGGCTTTTGAAATGGCATGCAACTATAATAACCGTAAAGATGCAAAGTACAAAGCCAATACTAAAATGTCTTTTGACCCATACAGATTATGCGAAGGAAGCTTTTGCCCTGATGTTATTTTTTATGAAGGTACAAAATGGTATGATTACAAACCCGTAGTAATTGTTGAAATAGAAGATACGTTTAATTTAGCACAGTATATAAAGCGTTTTGATGTGTATCTAAAAACTCCAACGGTTAAAGAGGTTTTTTTGTATAACATTGCAATTGATAAAATAACCAAGCAAAAGAAAGAGGATGCTTTTTTTCAGGTTAAATTATCTGAACCTGATAAGACTATACATTTGTCTTCAAAAGAAAACAGTTACAGCCAAGTATTAGGTTTAGATTTAAGAGAACTATTTGATATTAACACTATATTATGATATTATGATAGTCAATAAACATTTATTAGATAAGGTACGGGTAGAAGTACAAGAAGTAGTCAAAGCCATTGCAGACAGGACTGAGAAAGAATTAGGCTTAAACATCAAAGTTACAGAAGGATGCCGAACATACGAAGTACAAGAAGCATACTACGCACAAGGGCGTAAGCCATTAGAGGAAGTTAATAAATTAAGAAAAAAAGCAGGACTGCCACCTATTGAAGCCAAAAAAAATCTAATCATAACTTACGCCCCTGCAGGACACTCGGCACATAACGTCTGTGCCGCCGCAGATATATACTTGCTGGATAAAAACAATAAACTCGTTTTAGAAGACTACACACTACTTAAAAAATTTTATGCTATTGTCCGAAAAGAAGTAGACAAAAGAAATGACATCACTTGGGGCATGGACTTTACTGAATTTAAAGACCCGCCTCATTTAGAATACAAACACTACCGAACTTTAATTAATAAAAATACAACCGTTTCTACTAATCAAATAAGTAGTCAAAACAAGCCAAACAATACCCCAAATTCAAAAAATAATATCCTGCTTTTTCTTATGGCTTTGGGCGCGATAACGTTCGCAGTTATGTATAAAATGTAATGCTTTTTTTCTGCGTGAGGTATGCGAAGGGCAAGCCGTTAGGCTTGGTGCGAAGCACCTCACCCACTCTTTTACTCTTGCCCAGGGGGCGTAGCACCGTTAGCCCGTAGCACGCCGACCCGAGCGATAGCGAGGGACACGCCCAAAAATAAAATCTAAACAATCATCAAATTATTTCTTACACTTAACGTTAGTAACCATCAATCCAAAATTCTACTGTTTAGGGCAGCGAAAATTTATTAACTTTGTAGAATGTATCTCTATCGTTGTCTTTGTTATCTTTTTTTGATTGTACATTTTTTTCTGTTATCATCAGCCCTTGCTACGCATATTGTAGGAGGGGATTTAACTTATGTGTGCTTAGGCGATAATAGATACAGGTTTAGATTAGAAGTATTCAGAGATTGTAGCAACAGTACTGTGCCGTTTGATAACAATATAACAATTGCTATTTACAGATTGGCTAACCACACTCTATTTACTTCCTTGAATGGTACTTTATCTTTTGAGTTAGATGCTTCTTTGGTTAGTGGCGCGCACTGTGGCACACCTTCAATGCAATGTGTCAAAAAAGGCGTCTATATTTTTGAACAGGAATTAGATGATGACCCAGGTGGATATTATGTTTCTTGGCAACGCTGCTGCAGAAATGGCGCTATTGTCAATCTTAATAGCCCACTGACCACAGGAATTACTTACTACACAGAAATAAGGAACCTTTCTTTATGCAATAGCTCACCTCGCTTTTATCTTGACCCTATCCCTTATATC
>JANWVE010000136.1 GCA_025057675.1 Bacteroidia bacterium | reverse complement strand
AGTGCTTATGCAGTGGCAGGATATATACGTACTTTACAACAATATGGCTTGGCTGTGATTGCTAAATTATCTTCGGACACGGTCTTATATTTGCCCGCAAAACCGAGTTCTGTCAAAAAACGGGGATGTCCTGCCAAGTATGGGCAAAAAATCAAACTCGCTGATATAGATGACCGATATCTCATTCAAACTATCCAAAAAAACACCCATACAGAATATATCTATCAAATTACAGGGTATCAAAAATCTTGAGCATTTGTTAAAATATATCTCATAACAACCCGAAAACTGTTTTCTATTCCCCGATGTTCACACCATTATACCCCAGGGGATATCATTCATAATAGCTAAAATGTTAACCATATTGAAATTAGATTAAAAAATTAAGTCCTGCTTACTCTCGTTAGCAGGACTTTGAGTATCAGCGTTTCTCGTGTTTAAACTTTCATGTTGCTAAATACGTAGATGAATGCCGCTATTCCCACTAACGCAACTAAAATAATTAGGCTTAGCCAAACAAAATACATCGCTCCCGGTCCTCTTTTACATTTACGCTTTTTATTAAGATCGTTGATTTTTTTTGTCATTTTTTCAAGTGCTTTTTGTGTGATGATAGCTTTTAACCTCGGACCAGATGAGATTGCTAAGTTGGATTGATCTGACTTGTAATAGTGTTGATTACAAAGTGGATTTACCACAACTTTGTTGGATGCAATGCTGATAGCCGCTGATAATATTAAGCAGACTATAAGTAATACGGACCTCATAACTCTCTATAATAAATTTATATACTACAAAGATATGTATTTTTTTTCAACTATGCAAATTAAATTTATTTACATATATATGGAGGTTTTTTGCAACATCAAGGCTATTTGACATCTATTTTCTTTGTAGTAGTATTTATCACCTTCTTTGTGTACGGTGATAAATCTTCATACTTATATGCTCTGATTACATCACGAATAAATAAGTAATACCCGTTCATCTTTGTTTGGGGGTCTATTTGATGAAGATTGTATTTAGCCAAATTAGTTAAATTCAGACGTACTAAAATAGGTTTTACTAACATTTCCACTAACTCAAAAGCACGTTTTTGTGAAATTTCATTTTTAACTTCCCAGAATTGATGCATCATAGAAAGTTCCGTAGTAGTAATTTGTTTATAGTCAAAAGGTAAAGTCAGATAAAACTGTTTTACATCAAAGTTAGGTTCAGGTGTAGGCTGTATTTTAATAGCCTCTTTTATTGTAATAGGTTTCTTATTCTTAACCACCAAAGTATTAGCCGCTACATCTCCGATGCGCCGTGTACTTCGGTCGGAGAGCATATAGGCTATACCTATACCATATTGAATAGGAAGATTACAATCAATTAGGCGTGCTATATTTCGAAGTACTATCTGTGTAAAAGTTACAGGTAATCCATTATCCTGGATAACACGAATCCCTACGTACCTTTTACCTGGTGTTTGTCCTGACCACAATGTCTCAAAAAGAATAAAATAACCCCCTAATACATAAAAAATACCATATACAGATAAAATTACATACAAGATAAAATCTTTGACAACGGTATGTTTTATGGAGGAAATATAAGCATAAAAAAAAGCAAAAGAAAGCGTTCCTACTATTATATTGAGGATAAAATAATCAATCATGTAAGCCATGAAGCGAGAACCTGGTGCAGCTAATTCATACTCTAACTGAATATTCTCAGGGGTTTCTATACTTAATTTTTGATATGGGGAGGGGGTAATCTGCATGACTAAAAATTATTTTTTTGCCTTAGGAATCACTTCTCCTTTGATGGTAAGGGTCGTAACCTCAGGATTGGTATTAGAACGTACGGTTATAGTTTTAGCCGCAGCGCCTGGCTTCCCTTCCGAGTTAAATTCAACTTCAATTTCACCCTCCTCGCCTGGGCGTATCGGTTTGTCTGAGAACTTGGGCACAGTGCATCCGCAGGATGCCTCGGCACTCCTAATAACTAAGTCTCCATTCCCCGAATTGACAAATTTGAACTTATATTGAACCTTCTCGCCCTCGTTGATGATACCAAAATCAAACTCTTTGGTAACAAAATTAATAATAGGCTGACCTGTATTGGTTTTTTGCTGAGCATTATTATCACAAGCAGTAAGTAAAATTACAAAAAACAAACCTGTAATGCTAAACCACTTTTTACGTTTCATGGAATGCAAAATTACAAATTTAATCTGATTAGTGTCATCTATGTTATGTGAAAATAGATTTTACTTTGGGCGTGTCCCTCGCTGCGCTCGGGTCGGCGTGCTGCGGGCTGCGCTATCGCTTCGGTGCTTCGCTGCGCTCCGCACTGCTCACACACCCTCCGCATGCCTCACGCAGCAGCTTTTGGATGTTTTATCTCACTTTCATACGCATATTTCTTTTACCCTATTCTATGTTGATTATCAACTATTTACAAGGTTAAATTTTTTACTTTGTTTAAAATGTTGTTATTTTACTTTTTTTACATTGGCTTTCAAGTATATACAAAGTTAAACCCAGAATACATGGACTTTTGATACGCTTTTAACCCTGTATTCGTAATCTTCACCTTATTTTCAATTGATTTTCAATAATTTACAACAATAAAATTGAATTTTAATTTGTTTATTTTTGATTTTCCCATACTTACAAGATTAAGATTTGAATAGATGAACTTAGTTTGATAGCCGCTGCGTGAGGCATGTGGAGGGCGTGCGTTAGCACGGTGCGGAGTGCAGCGCAGCACCGAAGCGACAGCGCAGCCCGTAGCACGCCGACCCGAGCGCAGCGAGGGACACGCCTAAAACTTATACTAAGTTACACAACCAACAATAAATTGTTAGTACGAAGTTCGTATTTTTTTATTAATTTTGCTGAATAATCATATAGACTATATGGGACTAATAGATGTTTTACTAGGCAAATCTACAAGTGTAGATAAGCAAGAGTACGAAAATCTAAAAATTGAATTAGGGGGGCAAATGCGCGCCCTACATGAAGGCGCTATTGTGTCTGAAACAGACATAAAAGGAAATATAACCTTTGTCAATGATAAATTTTGCCAAGTTTCTGGGTACAGTAAAGAAGAATTACTCGGTAAAAATCACCGAATACTTAAATCAGGATTGCAACCGGATAGCCTTTTTCAAGAATTATGGAGTACAATAAGCTCGGGCAGAGTTTGGAAAGGACTCATCTGTAACAAAAAGAAAAATGGAGAATACTACTGGGTAGATAGTACCATAGTACCTGTATTAAATGAAAAAGGAGTCCCTATCAAATATGTAGGCGTACGCTTTGAAGTTACAGACCTGATTTTAGCTAAGCAGGACTTAGAAACCCAACTTAACGAAATACATGCACAGCAGGAAGAAATTCAACAAATTAATGAGGAACTCAATGCCAATAACGAACAGTTAGAAAAAATACAATTAGAACTTAAACACCAATTTGATGCCTTAAATGAAGCCGCTATCGTATCCATTACTGATGTAAAAGGTAACATTACTTATGTAAATGATACATTTTGTAAAATCTCTAAATACTCTCGTGAGGAGTTGATAGGAAAAAACCACCGTATACTAAAATCTGGTAAACAACCTGACAGTATCTTCAAAGAAATGTGGGAGACCATTAGTAATGGTAAGACATGGCAAGGTATAATATGCAATAAAGCAAAAGATGGTAGTTTTTACTGGGTACATAGCACTATTAAGCCCATTTTGAACAGTAAGGGGCTTCCTGAAAAATATATTTCTATTCGTTTTGACATTACTGCTGAAAAAGAACTTCAGGACATCATCCAAGGTAAAGAGACTCAAATCAGCGAACTTAATAGTACCCTAGTTCTTGCTCAAAAAGCATTAGAGAAAAAATTAGAAGACTCTGAACGAGAACTCAAACAGTCCCTTAATTATGCGATGCGTATTCAAAAAGCTATTATCCCAACGCTTGAAGAAGTCCAAAACGATATAGGAGATAAATATGAAGTAGGAGTCCTATTTCAACCTTGTGAAATGGTAAGTGGAGATTTTTATTGGAGTGCATCTACACACAACCGTACAGTTCTCTTTATAGGAGATGCCACAGGGCATGGGGTGGCTGGTTCATATATGACCCTTATTGCTATCAATGCCCTTGAACGTTTAGTTAAAGACAAGATGATCATACTTCCTGACATATTATTAGAAGAGTTAGATAAAGAAATCCGAAGGGTCTTAAAACAGGATAAACAAGACGATCGCTCAGTTAATGATAGCTTAGAAGGATATGCCGTCTTAATTGAAGGCAATAAAATTAGCGTAGCTTCAAGTATGCGCCCAATTGTGGTAGTAACTGCTGATGAAGTCAAGGAAATACCAGGAAGTAAAAAAAGCATTGGCGGAAAGGACTTTTTAGGGGATAGTAATTTCCAAGTACATAATTTGGAACTCAAATCAGGAGATACACTATATTTGTATTCTGATGGTTACGAAACTCAACTTGGCGGACCCGATGGACATAAAAAATTTGGCAAAGCAGAGTTCATCAAGATGCTTAAAGAAATACATGTTTTTAACACAACCAAGAAACGTATGGAAGCACTTCAACGTCGATGGAAGGACTGGAAAGGCTTTTTTGTAGAACAAACAGATGATATTGTGGTAGTTAGTTTAACGGCAAAATAACCTTATCAATACCGATTTTTTATTTAGTAGTTCTAAATCTTTTGATTGATTAAGTTTTTTGGGCGTGTCCCTTCGCTGCGCTTCGGGTCGGGCTATTCCGCACTACGCGTTCGCTTCGGTGCTGCGCTACGCTTCGCACTGCCTGACGGCATGCTTCATAGCCCTCACGCAAGCAGCTTTTTGATATTTTACCTTGTTTTTTGCTTTACCTTGTTTTGTATTGATTTTCAAGCGTGTACAAGGTTAAACCTTGAATATATAGACTTTTTACTACACTTTAACTCTGAACTATCATTCTTTACTTTATTCTCAATTGACTTTCAATGATTTACAAGATTAAGATGTTTTTTTACCTTGTTTAGTGTTCATTTTCAGGTATTTACAAGGTTAAGTTTTGAATAGATGGGATCGGTCTGTTGGCAGCGTGCGTGAGGCATGCGGAGGGCAAGCCGTCAGGCTTGGTGCGAAGCCCCTCGCCCACACCCTTAACCCTATAACCAGGGGGTGGGCGGGTGGGGCGCAGCACCGTTAGCCCGTAGCACGCCGACCTTGTGGGCATGAGCCAAGCGAAACGCCCACAAGGACACGCCCAAAAAAAAACAAAATACTACATACCTCACACAATCTGTGTTACAATTTGTTAATATATTAGGTAAGGTTATTTTGCATATTTTTGTAAATATGAAACAAAGCAACTTTCAAATCTACTTTGTTTTTATTCTATTTATCACCGCGGTAATATGGACTTCCTGCTCTAAAACCGACCCAACAGGTTCGCTCAAACCTAATAAACTCCCTGATACCTATACCATGGTAGATACTATTATCCGCACAGGCGACAACCGCTTGATTTCACGAGTAAAAATACACTGGTGGGGTAAGGATGAAGATGGTTTCATTAAGGCTTACGAAATCTCTTTTGATAATCTACAATGGAAACGTGTATGGAAACAAGATAGCACTTTTACCTTATCCCCTCAAACTTCTGATACCGCAGATTTTATTTTTTACGTCCGTTCCATAGACAATCAAAACCAAGCTGACCCCACTCCAGCTCGCTTACGCATCCCTGTCAAAAACTCTGCGCCTACCGTGAGTTACGTCAGTTCAGGGGTCAATACGCCTATAAGTGCCTACCCTGTGTATAGATACACATGGCAAGGAGAAGACATAGACGGCATAGAAAACATTAACTACTACGAACTTGTATGGAATGATACTACCAATACTAATAATTACTATCGTGTTCCCCGCACCGTGAATAGCATCGTCATTGAAGCAGAAAATCCAACTGATGCAAATACACTACTTAAAGTCTACTATAATAACAATACAATACCCACCTCCGAACGAATGAAAGGCATCAAACTCAATCAAAAAGATAGCTTATATATACGCGCAGTAGATGTAGCAGGGGCAAAAAGCAAATTTAAACCTTCTCACCAAGTGTATTACAAAGCTATCTCCTCAACTAATACAAATAAAGTCCTTTTAGTAGATGGCTATTATGCAATGATTGCAAATTATCCTGGAAACGTCAGCACAAGGTCTTTTTATGAAGCTGAACTCAACAATATAGGCGTTACGTATGATACACTTGTTCTATATAGGCGATCAAGTAGCAAATTTCTCAATCTCCCATCAGATGACTTTGTGGCTAGTAAAACCCTTCAATTATTTAACATTGTTTTATGGTACTCTGGAAAAACGCCCGAACAAAGTTTAGGATATATTCAAAAAATCTCTAATGACTTCTTTAACAAAGGTGGGCGATTGTTTCTTTCTACACCACAAAACAACACTTTTGACCCTTTAGCACCGTACTATGCTTTTACCCCTATGGATACGTTATTCGGACCTAATACAAGCATAGGGGCAGGATTATATCTTCAGGCTATAGAAAATGACAGCTTAGTAGCCACACCTAATGCCATAGGTTATCCTAATCTTAAGTTAAGTGGTTTTATTAACAGTGCTATACCTTTTACTGTTCGTGCTACGGATGAACCTGTGTATGCCGCTCAAACCATCAATTACAATACAGGTCCAGCATGGACAAAGAGTAATATCGTCATGGCAAGGCGTAGGCAAGGTGGAAAGACTATTTTTGTAGTTACTACCTTGGAGTTAGAAAAATTGAACGGAAAGTCTAATATTACTCAGTTTTTTCAGCATTTAGTTAAAAATGAATTTGGGGCTATGTAATTTTATTGTTTGATACATAATATCTAAATCAAGCCATCTGCTCGTACAAATCCAAAATTTATACAGCATGTATTTCATTATTATGATAGGTCTAAAAAAATATACTAGAAAGCAAAAGGTTTTGTAGTAAAGATTAGGAAATTTCTAGAAATAGTACAATATTTGCGAAAGTTCAAGATAAAGGATGTTAAGTCAAAAGGAATACGAAGTATTAAGAGAGATTGAGCGAAATGAGCGGCAAGTCCGAGCCTAGAAGAAGGTAACGGTGTTGCTGATGTTGCATTCAGGTTGTAGGGCAGAAGAGATAAGTGTTTATTTAGGAATTAGTGAAGGGACGGTTTGGAACTACAAGAAGCAGTATGAGCAGGAAGGTATAGAGAAGTATTTAGAGGATAATTACAAGGCATATACAGGGAAATTAAGTAAAGAACAGGAAACGGAGTTGGAGGAGGAATTAGAGCGAAATTTGTATCATAGTAGTAAAGAAGTGGTATGTTGGATACAAGAGCGTTGGGGGATAGTTTATAGTTTGGAGGGTTGTGTGAAGTTATTGCATAGATTAGGATTTAGTTATAGGAAGACGAAGTTGTTTCCCTG
>JANWVE010000135.1 GCA_025057675.1 Bacteroidia bacterium | reverse complement strand
AAACCTATTCCTGTAACAATCTGACCAATAATACGAGTAGCATCGCCTTTATACACTCCATCTTCTAATGAAGTGAGTGAGTAAGAAATTAAGGTAAAAGCAGCAGCGCCTAAGGCAACCAAAGTATTTGTCCTTAATCCTGCACTTTTCTTGCGCCATTGTCTTTCAAAACCAATGGCAGCCCCTAAGACCACAGCCAACAAAAGTCTGAAGGAAAAAGTTAGTAAAGTCATTTTTCGCTCTGTGAATATGAATTAAACTTGTGTATTTGACTTGTGATATTTGTTCATCATTTCGCAGCAAAGATACGCTGAACTTTTCGCGAAGGTTATTAAAGGGTAATTAAAATTCTATTAGAATTTTATTAGAATATACAACACAAATACTATGTGTAGATTTTACAGTTTGTTTAGTTCATTATTTTATCTTTTCTGGGCGTGTCCTTGTGAGCGTTACGCTGCGCGTATGCCCACAAGGACACGCCCAAAAATTATACTTCTTTTTTTACTAATCACAATGGGATGAAAATGAGAAAAACTTATTCTAAAATCACACTTTTTATATCTCTGAAACTTATTTAAGGTAGATTCGTACTTACTTTGGATAGTTGAAGTTAATATCAAAACTAATACTTTTTATCTTCGTTAAACTATCATGCATACCCCGATAATAGCAATTTTATTTACCATAATACCCGTTTTTTTACTTGCACAGCAAGATATAGAGGGATTAAAAATTGGAGATAAAGCACCACAATTTGTTGCTGTGGATAACCATGCCATGCCTATTTATCTCAATCGTTTGTTAAAGCAAGGTCCTGTTGTACTGATGTTTTATCATGGTAGTTGGTCTAATTCCAGCCTTACACAGCTAAGAAATTTACAAGACTCATTACGAATGATTTATGATATGGGAGGTGAAGTAATAGCCATTACGACAGAGAGTATGGAAAACATTATTAAAATGAGTAACAAAATGCAAACTAAATTCCCCATCATATCCGATAAAAACCGTATGATTAGCATGAAGTATAAGATTGGTAAGGATATGGAAAGTAGCAAATTGGAAGAGTACAAAAAAAAGGGATATGACATAAAAAAAATGACTTCAGATGGTACTGCGTTTGTATCTATGCCTGCAACGTACATCATTGGGCAAGATGGCATTATCAAAGCTGCTTTTGTTAGTAAAGACTATGAAATTACACCGAGTATTCATTACATTATTGCCAAACTTATGGAAGAGGGGCTAAAACCTCACAAAAGAGAGTTTGAGAATGATGGTGGTTAATCAATCTGCGTATTCGTACTCAAATTCATTGTATCCAATGATTTTATCTGCCTTGTCTCTTTTTGTAGCCTCGGTTGCATCTCCAAACTCGTTATACTTGTAATTCCACTTAAAATAGAGGGTTTTTTCATCACTAAAATAGTCATATTCTAGCTCATTTCCTTTCGCATCATATTTTATTACAATTTTGAAGCGGATATTTCCATCCCCTCTGTAGCTTACCTCTTCTGTATTCCTACCTTTGGCGTCATATTTATAGATAGATTTCCATTCTAATGAACCATCTGCGGCATAGTCTTCTTTAGCGATTTCATGTCCCTGGTCATCATACTTGTATTTCCAAGTGAAATTAGGTTTTCCATCGGGTTTAAGCTCTGATGTTTCTATCAATTGTCCTTTTTCGTTGTATGTATGAACAGTTTTATACCAGGGTTTACCATTAGCGCGTGAGTAGTTCTCCTCCACTAAAAGATTTTTGTCATTATACTTAGCTTTCATGCGGTATTCTAAAATATCTTCTTCATTATACTTTAACATTTCTTGCAACAAGCCTTTATTGTCATACAAAAAAACTGTTCTTGAAAACTGCATACCATCGCGTTTATAAATAATTTGCTCAACTAATCGGGAGAGACTATCATACTTACTATTCATAAACAATACTTTACTTTCTTTTTCAACGTATCCATCGCTGTTTATGCGAAAATCATATTGATATATGCTACGAACCTTTTTATTACTGTGAGTAAGAGGGGTTTGTGCTTTGATAGAATTAAAAAAAATGTACCCAGATAAAAATATAAGTAATAACCAATAATTAAGCTGCATAGTAATTAGTTGATTAGTCTGCTGTTTTTTTAACAAAACTAACAAGTTTCTTACAAATATGCAAAAAAATGAAAATATATTCACTTATCAAAAAATTTATCGCTTAACAAACAAGGACACACCCAAAATTAAATCTGCTTAATATAATTTAGACCATTTACATACTTTTATGTACTTTTGAACATGGCTTATCATCAGTTTTATCCCACTTTTACCGTGCATAATCCTGATTTCAAACAAAGAATTCAAGAAGTGCTTAAAACGCAATATTTTATGAAATATATTCACTTTGAACTCACTTACATAGACGCAGGATACATAGAAGGATGGCTGACTTTACAAGATATACATAAACAAGGTTTAGGCTTTTTACACGGAGGCGTAACCGCTACTTTATGCGATATTGTTACAGGTTTTGCGGCTTTTAGCTTAGTTCCCCAAAATCAATACGTAGTAACAGGAGATTTGAAAGTTTCTTATCTCAATCCTGCTGTAGGTCCAAGAATACAAGCTATCGGAAAAGTCCTCAAACAAGGTAAAATGCTTACTTTTTGTGAAGCAGAAATATGGAACATAAACGAAAATACTAAAACCTTGTGCGCCATAGCTAATGCTATCATGGTCAATATGGATCTACCCAGCACATTCAAACCTTATATTATACCCAAACTATCCGAAAATCCAGTTCAATCTATCAAGGTTGCCGTAGATAATGTAGTCTTTGGTTGGAATGGCGAAGAAATACACCTTTTATTAGTTAAACGTAACTTTGAACCTTATCGCGATAAATGGGCTTTACCTGGTGGATTTATAGAATATGGAGAGAATGCAGAAAAAGCCTCTTTGCGCAAGTTATTTGAAGAGACTTCTATTGAGAAGGTATTTTTAGAGCAGCTGTATACTTTCAGCGATAAGGACCGAGACCCTCGTATGCATGTCATTAGCATAGCTTACTACGCACTAATTAACATGAAAAAACATCAAATCACACAAGATAAAAATATGCACTCATCAGCTATACAGTGGGTGGATGTTCGAAATATTCCTCCTCTTGCATTTGACCATAATCAGATTGTAGATACTGCTTTACAACGCCTTAAAAGTAAAATTACCTATACGCCCATTGGCTTTGAACTTTTGCCTGATAAATTTACACTAAGTGAATTGCAGCTGCTTTACGAGAAAATTCTTAATCGCAAAATTGACAAACGAAACTTTCGTAAAAAAATACTTTCATTCGGTATGTTAGAACCACTTCAAGAGTACCAGAAAAATGTCAGGCATAGGGCGGCACAGTATTACCGCTTTAATCCTGAAAAATATGCAGAACTCAGTCAAAAAGGAATTCATTTTGAAATATAATACTTTTCCTTTGCACAAAGAGCAGTTTTTGAAGGTTAAATTTTAATTTTTTGGGCGTGTCCTTGCCCACGTCTCGCTACGCTCGTGTGGGCAAGGTCGGCGTGCTGCGGGCTGACGGTGCTGCGCCCCACCCCCTGGGCAAGGGTAAAAGCGTGGACGAGGGGCTTCGCACCAAGCCTGACGGCTTGCCCTTCGCATGCCTCACGCAAGCAGCTATCAAACTAATCCCACTTGTACAAAACGTAACCTTGTAAGTACTTGAAAATGAACATTAAACAAGATAAAAATACGTTTTAACCTTGTAAATGTTTGAAAATGAATGCAAAACAAGGTAAAGCTTATTTAATCAGGGTTAAAGGGGCGTATAGAGTCCCTCTATTCAAGGTTTAACCTTGTATATACTTGAAAATCAATCTAAAACAAGATAAAACAACCGCAATTTAAACAAGATAAAAACTTTAACTCTGTAAGCATCTGATAATCAACATTAAACAAGATAAAACAAATGTATGTACACAAATCAGGTAAAACATCTAAAAGCTGCTGCGTGAGGCATGCGGAGGGTGCGTCAGCAGTGCAGAGCGTTAGCGTAGCACCGAAGCGATAGCGCAGCCCGCAGCACGCCGACCCGAGCGCAGCGAAGGGACACGCCCAAAAGTAAAGCTATTTTTTAGACTTATATAAACTCATAACCCTGATAAATATATCTTTGCAGTATGCATGTGGATATATTGGCTTTTGCCGCTCACCCTGACGATGCAGAACTCTCCTGCGCAGGTATTTTGTACAAAGCTAAACAACAAGGTTTTACAACAGGTATCTGCGATTTAACCCAAGGTGAATTAGGTTCGCGCGGCACTGCTCAAATACGCAAAGAAGAAGCTGAAAAAGCTAAACACATCCTTGATTTAGATATACGTGTAAACGCTCAATTCAGAGATGGCTTTTTTTACTTAGACGAACCGCATATCAAAAAAATAATACAAATTATTCGCACTTATACACCGAGTATTATCTTTATCAATGCCCCCGAGGATAGACATCCTGACCACGGCAAAGCTTGTTATTTAGTTAAAGAAGCAGCATTTTTAAGCGGTCTTCGCCGTATTGAGACCATTACCAATGACTCTGTTCAAAAAGCCCACCGCCCCGATAAAATCTACTCTTACATCCAAGACAAATATCTTGAACCTGATATAGTCGTGGATATTACTGATGTATGGGAAATTAAAAAACAAGCTATTCTGGCTTATCAATCTCAATTTTACAACCCTCATTCTACTGAACCTGAGACTTATATCTCTACACCTCATTTTTTACAAGCAGTAACCGCTCGCGCACAAGAAATGGGACATAAAATATATGCAGATTATGGAGAAGGTTTAATTACGCACCAAAAAATTAACGTAAAAGATATTGAATTTTTGTTTTAACCCTGTTATTCGTAACTTTGTTTAATGTATCAAGCTCGTTTTGTATCTCTGTTTCTCATTTTTTGCTTTTGTTTGTTAGCTTGTAAAAAGAAAAACTCTGTTGAACCTGTTGATACAAAAAGCCAACAAATTTGTAAAAAGTGGCGAATTACAGCCTATTATGTAAATAGTGTATCTGTCAAGCTGCCCACAGGAGATTATATTCAATTTAACCATAACCAGACCTATACGGAGCGTAAATACAAAGTAATCGTTTCAGGTACTTGGGAATGGCAAAAACATCAAACGCAAATAAAAATGAATAGCGGCACTTGGAATGTTCTCACTCTGTCTGACAATCATTTAGAAATGGAAAAAAATGATGCTCAACCCAGTGAAAAGCTTGTTTTAGATGTGTTTTAACCTTGTTGAGCTTGAATATATAGATAGTAGTTCAATAGGGCAGGAATATTCGTCATGAGTTTGGGGGCGTCCTCTATGGGTACAACGCAGGTCTGAATATGCTCATGCTCATTCAAATCACCTGTTTTTTTATCTTGATATTGGTCAATTTCACTTTGGGGTAAAGTAATCTCGCAATAAAAGAAGTATCCTCCTTCATCTAATAGACCAGGAGAGGTATAATACATTTTCTTGTTGAGTAAAACTAAATTTTCTTTTTTAAGCATTAAGCCCGTTTCCTCCTCTACCTCTTTGATAGCTACTTTATAGGGGTCATTTTCACTATCACACATACCTGCGGGGTGTTCATAAGAAATTTCACCGTTAGAAACCCGATACTGCTTCACTAAGAGTAAAAATTTTTTTCCTGTTTCTTGACTGATAAAACAAGTTAAAACAGACACAAAATTTCCTCTCAATAATACAATAGGTAGCAACTTCTGACCTTGTTCGTCTTGTGCATCAATGTTAAGTAATGCAAAAATAAGCTCACCATTAGGCTTGTGAATAAGGTGCAAAGGTTGTATATTGTTAAATTGAATGCCATTTTTTTCTAAGGTAGCTTTCCATTGCTTGAATTTAAGGGCATGTTCAAGGGATTGTTTCATATACACAAAAGTAAAAGAAAGAGGTTATATTTGCTATACCAAAATAAGTAAATTTAATATAAAGGGTAGTAACCATGTTTTTTTAATACAGATTGTCCTTCTGGACTAATTACCCAGTCCATAAATTTTTTTACCTCTCCTTCGGGTGGCTTACGGGTAATAAAATACATCGTGGTTACAATTGGGTACTGATTGGATAAAATATGAACCTCTTCGGGTAAAAGAGCCACATATTGTTCTGTGGAACGCACAGCTACTAAACGAATATATTTCTGAAAGTTAATAGCATCTACTTTTTCTGCGTGAAAAATGTCTGCGTAGCCAATAGCGCCAGGATTAGCTTTGATAGAGTCTAACATCTCGGGGGTATTGGGGACAATAATTAAATCTTCACGATAATCCTCGCCGTTAAGTACTTTTGTCCTAAAAAAAGGATATACTCCACTACTATTCGGATAAGAAAGTACTTTAATAGGTACATCTGCTAAACCTAGCTCTTTCCAATTGTTGATTTTACCTGTGTAGATACCAGCGAGCTGCTCAAAGCTAATTTCTTTAATTTTGTTGCTCTTATTGACAAGTATTGCAATGGCATTTTTACCAATAGGAAGCATAACGGGGGGTTGTCCATAATTATCTGCTTTGAAGCGTTCTAATTCTTTTGGGTTCATTACTTTTGTAGATGCGCAAATGTCGGTTATATTAGCGGTCAGTGCTTTTAATCCCATATCTGACCCTTTCATGTTAAGCGAAAAATTAACATTCTTATTTTTCTGTTGATACTTCTCTATCAGCTTTTCTACGATGGGTTTCATAAATTGGGAACCGCTGATTTCTATGGTGGTCTGCGATAGACCTATGCTTGCACAAAAAATTGCCCACAGTAGTGCTGTTTTCATAAAGACTCTTTCATTTTTGTCAACAAACCTACTTATCGAGCATAAATAAAACATTAACATACAATAACTAAATTGTTACTGTATAGATAGATTTTTTATATTTTTGGGCGTGTCCCTTCGCTGCGCTCGGGTCGGCGTGCTGCGGGCTGCGCTATCGCTTCGGTGCTTCGCACTGCTCACGCACCCTCCGCATGCCTCACGCAGAAAACGCAGCAAGCATGCTAAACCTATCTATCAAAACTTTTACCTTGTAAGTAACTGAAAATGAGCATTAAACAAGGTAAAAATATATTTTAATCTTGTAAATATCTCAAAATCAATGTAAAATAAGGTAAAATTTGCATACTCAAAGTTAAGGGGTCATCAAAAGCTCATGTATTCAAGATTTAACTTTGTATGTGCTTGAAAATGAATATAAAACAAGGTAAAAACGAATATAGTCGCAATAAGGTAAAAAAATTTAACCTTGTAAATACTTGATAATCAACATCCAACAAGGTAAACCAAAGGTATGCATACAAACAAGGTAAAACACACAAAAGCCGCTTGCGTGAGGCATGCGGAGGGTGGGCGTTAGCCCAGTGCGGAGCGCAGCGCAGCACCGAAGCGTGAGCGTAGCCCGAAGCACGCCGACCTTGCTTGCATGAGCGCAGCGACGTTAGCGTAGCCCGTA
>JANWVE010000134.1 GCA_025057675.1 Bacteroidia bacterium | reverse complement strand
TATTCAAGTTTTGCCTTATTTTTAATTCATTTTCAATGGTTTACAAAGTTAAAATGTATTTTTTACCTTGTTTAATGTTCATTTTTAGGCATTTACAAGGTTAAGATTTTTATAAGTGGATTTAGTTTGCTTGATGCTTGCGTGAGGCATGCGAAGGGTGGGCGTTAGCCCAGTGCGGAGCGAAGCGTAGCACCGAAGCGTCAGCGTAGCCCGTAGCACGCCGACCCGAGCGCAGCGAGGGACACGCCCAAGAAAAAATAACTTCCATTGAGCAAAATGAGTAAATTTAGCCCATCTTAGTTAAGCATTAAGCCCTACATTTTTGTTGGCAGATATTCCCTTGGGGATAGCACTAATGAGATCCTGAGTGTATTTTTCTTTTGGACTTTTGTAGATGTTCTCTGCTTCATCTATTTCTACGATTTTACCTGATTTCATAACTGCAACCCTGTCAGACATAAATTTAACTACACTTAAATCATGCGAAATGAAAATACAGGTAAAATTATATTCTGCTTTAAGTTCGTTAATTAAATTCAAAACCTGCGCTTGCACAGAAACATCCAAAGCAGACACAGACTCATCGCAAATGATAAACTTAGGATTGAGTGCCAAAGCACGAGCAATACAAATACGCTGCCTTTGTCCACCTGAAAATTCATGCGGATAACGATTAAAAAAGTTAGGATTTAGATTAACTCGCTCTAAAAGTTCGTATACTCGCCTGCGCCGCTCCTCATCATTATTAAGAATATTATGGACTTTCATAGGCTCCATAATAGCATACCCTACAGATAAACGCGGGTTGAGAGAAGAGTAAGGGTCTTGAAAAATAATTTGTATCTCCCTGCGGACTTTTCGCAAATCTCGCGGACTAAGTTGTAAAATATCCTGTCCTTTGTAATAAATTCTACCACTAATAGGTTCAACTAAACGCAATATACTCCTGCCTAAAGTACTTTTGCCACAACCCGACTCACCCACTAAACCTAATACCTCTCCTGGATACACACACAAAGATACATCATCCACAGCTCTTTTATACTCTAATATCTTACCGAATAGACTCTTTTTTATAGGAAAATAGGTTTTAAGATGCTCTATTTTGAGAATAGGTTCTTGGGCTTTCAAGCGTTGATTATGGGCTTTTATCTCACTTTCCGAGATGACTCTACTTGTAATAATCTCCTCCACACTTTTTTGAGATTTTTCTATGTCTCCGTATATGCTTTGTTCAATAAAATCTACTACGGTAGGAAGAACTCGTAATTTTACATCTAATCTTGGGCGGCAAGCCAATAATCCTTTTGTATAGGGGTGCTGCGGTTTTAGAAAAATATCTTCTACATTGCCTTGTTCTACAATTTTGCCATGATACATCACTAAAACATAGTCTGCTATTTCAGCAATTACGCCTAAATCGTGTGTGATGAATATCATACCCATGTTGTATGATTTCTGAAATCGTTGTAAGAGTTTAAGGACTGCAGCTTGTATGGTTACATCTAATGCAGTAGTAGGTTCGTCAGCAATAAGCAAAGAGGGATGGCAAGATATAGCCATAGCAATCATGACGCGCTGCTTTTGTCCGCCTGAGAGTTGGTGAGGAAATGCTTTGAATATTTGTTCAGGATTAGACAATTGTACTTCTTTGAATAGTTCAAGGGTACGTTCCCGAGCTTGTTTTTCAGTTAACTTTTGGTGGATTTGTAAAGCTTCCATTACTTGGCTGCCACAAGTGAATACAGGGTTAAGTGAGGTCATAGGTTCTTGAAAAATCATAGCTATTTCACTACCTCTGTAGCTGCGCATTTCTTTTTCACTCAATTCTAATAGATTTACTCTACCTTGTTTTGGGCTATTGAACCATATTTCTCCGCCTGTAATTCTACCTGGTGGATTAGGAACAAGGCGCATTACAGATAGAGAAGTAACAGACTTTCCTGAACCCGACTCACCTACTATGCCTACTACTTGTCCTTTTCGTACATGAAAGGAGATTTTATCTACTGCTTTTACTATTTTTCCGCCTGATTGAAATTGAGTTTCTAAATCTTTGATATCTAAAACTATGTTTCCAGTGTCCATGTGTATTGTGTATTCTATTACTGCAATGATAAAAAATTTATTTGATTTTATGTAGTCATTTATATAGTCAGGTGAGATTTAATTTTTTTGGTCTGTCCCTTCGCTGCGATTATGCCCACAGAATCACGTCCAGAAACGCAAATATCCTACTTACTTACACTACTTTTGCAAATATATTAAGTCTATATTTCTTTTTACAAAAAAGAAAAAAATATGAATTAGTAAAGTATGAATTAGTTATTGAATGTTTTTTGGGCGTGTCCTTGCCCACGTCTTGCTATGCTCGTGTGGGCAAGGTCGGCGTGCTACGGGCTAACGGTGCTACGCCCCACCCGCCCACCCCCTGGTTATGGAGTTAAAGGTGTGTGCGGGGGCTTCGCACCGTGCTGACGCACGCCCTCCGCATGCCTCACGCAAGTAGCTATTGAACTAATTCCACTTATACAAAATGTAATCCTGTAAGTACTTCAAAATGAATACTAAACAAAGTAAAGCCTAACTTTAACCTTGTAAATTATTCAAAATCAATTCAAAATAAGGTAAAACTTTGACATACACGGTTAAAGGATTATCAAAAGTCCATGTATTCAAGATTTAACCTTGTACATACTTGAAAATGAACACAAAACAAGATAAAACGACAGTAATTAAAAAGAAGTAAAAATTTTTAATCTTGTAAGTACTTGATAATGAACACCAAACAAGGTAAAGCAAAAGTATGCATAAAAACAAGGTAAAACATCCAAAGGCTGCTGCGTGAGGCATGCGAAGGGTGCGTGAGCAGTGCGCAGCGTAGCGTAGCACCGAAGCGTCAGCGTAGCCCGTAGCACGCCGACCCGAGCGCAAGCGAGGGACACGCCCAAAAAAGTAAAATTATTTTTTAGACTTGATATAAGAATTTTTAGGTCTCGAATCTATCTTGCGTTATTTAGTTTCTAATTCTGTCCTTTAAAGTCTGCCAAGATCCTCCATTATACACTTCTCTAAAACCCATGGATTTTAATACTCGCTTCGCAGAAGCACTTCTTATGCCCGACGCACAACAAGTGATGATAGGAACATCTCTGCTGAATTTATCTGCTTTTTTAGACAACTCTTGCAAAGGTATGTTTATACTTCCTTCAATATGACCATTTCTAAACTCAGAGGATGTGCGCACATCAATAATCTTGGCACCTTTGGATAGCAGGTCCGCATAATTTGTGCTCGGACCTAAACCTAGCATTTTCTTTATCCACTTTAACATAGTTTTTTACTTCATTTTACTCTGTACGTCTATCCAGCTTCCTCCGTTTATACAATCAATTCCATATTGTCTCAATAAAATTGCTGCTTGCCCGCTACGCACACCGCTAGCACAGCAAAGCACAATCGGTTGCCGCATACTTCTGATTTTTTCTATGTGTGTATGCAGTTCATTTAGTGGAATATTAATGCTTCCTGCAACATGACCGCCTATGTACTCCTGAGGCGTTCTTACATCTATGATAGTATCCATAATGGTATAAATTAAATTTTGTTTCCTTCAAACAGATTAAAAAATAATCCTCCTAAAATACCTCCGTATATTGTACTGTTCAAGGGTTTTGAGGTAATAGGACAACTTCCCGAAGTACATCCTACATGATAGTAGTAAATGTACCCCGCTAACAATCCTAATATAACCCCTATAACAGTTAATTTGTATTTTAAGATTTTTTTTATCATACTTTTGTATTTAAGGCAAAGTTCGGAATTTGACTTAAATTAATTCGTTACAATAGTTACATTTGATAATGCAAAGGATTTTTTCCTACGAGTGTTTATTGAGTTTTTATTTATTTACGAGGTCATTTTCTAAAATTAGGTTTTAATTTTTTAGGCGTGTCCTTGTGGGCGTTTCGCTTGGCTCATGCCCACAAGGTCGGCGTGCTGCGGGCTGCGCTATCGCTTCGGTGCTACGCTTTGCTCCGCACCGTGCTGACGCACGCCCTCTGCATGCCTCACGCAAGTAGCTATTGAACTAATTCCACTTATGCAAAATGTAATCTTGTAAGTATCTGAAAATGAATATTAAAAAAGATAAAAATACATTTTAACCTTGTAAGTATTTGAAAATGAATGTTAAACAAGGTAAGAATTATTTAATCAGGGTTAAAGGGATATAAGAAATCCATATACTTAAGGTATAACCTTGTAATTCTTTGATAACCAATCTTAAATAGTGTAAAGCGAATGTGCGCGTACAGATAATATAAAACATCCAAATACAGCGTTGCGTGAGGGATACGGAGCATGCCGTTAGGCAGTGCGTAGCGCAGCGTAGCACCGAAGCGAACGCGTAGTGCGTAGTAGCCCGACCCGAGCGCAGCGAGGGACACGCCCAAAAAATTATTTATTAGACTTAATACAATATCAAGCAATATGAGCAAGTTTTTTATGTCTCTTCGTATCCTTACTCACGGCTCATTAGGCTCATGTGGGCAAAGACACGCCCAAAAAATACATCCCTACCCTAAATTCTATATTCCTAATTCCTATATGTTACTTTTGTATAAAGATTATGTTCTGGCGCAAGTGTTTTATTTTTTTTCTTGTATCTCTAAGTATTCGCTTGGTTTTATTTGGATTAAACCATAAAACGTTTACCCGTATCCCAACAGCCACCGATAGCTTCGGATACTATCAAAGAGCAGTTAATTTGACTTTGTATCATACTTATACCTTTCCCGAAAAAGACAATGAGGTCGCTTTTTGGACACCTGGCTATCCCTTTTTAATGTTTATCCTATTCAAAATATTTGGGATAAATATAAGTATCCTGCTATTTATTCAAATTTTGATAGGAAGTGCTAGCTTAACCCTGTTGTACGTATGGATACAAAAACATACTACTGCTCACCCTTATTTCAGTATTTTTCTACTGCTATTTCCTGACTTCATTTTGTATGATATGCAAGTTTTAACACAGTGCTTATTTAATGCCATATTACTCGTTGTTATTTATCTGATGCATACGCATAAATGGGTAGATTATCCCTATACAATAATATCAGGATTAGGCTTAGGCTATGCGATTTTAATTAAGTCGGTAGCAAGTTTTGTTTTAGTCTTGTTTGCGTTATACGTAGCAATATACCGAATAAAATACTGGCGGCAATGTATTTTATTGATAATTATAGCTATTTTAAGTGTTTTACCTTGGAGTATTCGTAATTATATATTATTAGGTAAATTAGTTTGGGTGCATACCAATACACAATGGAACTTTTATTTAGGTAACCACCAACAAAGTGAAGGCGCTTATGGGGGTAAGAGTTCATATTTATATGACCACACTTTTTTAGAAGGATACACAGAATTAGAACGCGAACAAATATGCCGAGCGCGTGCATGGGCGTTTATAAGAAAAAACCCACTATCAGCACTAAAAAATAATATACTAAAAATCAGTAGAACGTTTAGCCCACGCGGCGCTTGGGTCTTATATAAAACAGGATATTCACAAACAGGTAGAGATTTTGCCCCCTATCCAATCACTCCAAACAGCATATTTTGGCAATGGTATAGTTTGCCTTTTTTGTTTATAGTGCAGGCTTTTGGGATATTAGGTATTTACCTTGCTATACAAAATATACAACAACATTTTTGGGCATTAGCCGTGTTTTTGTCTTTTTTAGCTACTTTTTTCGTATTTCTTACAGGAACAAATTATGTCTATTTAGCTTTACCTTATTTGGTTTATTTAGCTGCATTAGGCTTTTCAAAAGCTTATCAAAACAAAGTAAAATTACTTGTAATTTCTATTGTGTTGATAAGTAACTGGTTTTTGCAGTATTATTTGCAGACGTAACATAGATTTTTATATATTTGTATATATGCCTGAGAAAAAATTATGTCATTTCAAATGAATATCTTAATATTTTTGCATATTGTATTTTATGCTACGTTTTTGTTTGCGCAGCAAGCGGATTTTTCAGGCGAGTGGGTAGGTAAACTATACCAAGAAGCAGGCGGAGTAAGTCCTGAATACAACTTTCAAATGAGTTTAATTCAGCAAGGCGACCGAGTAAAGGGTGCTACCTATATAGAACTACCTAACATGAAAGATGTTTTTGCTACTATCAAATTACGGGGAACGGTAAAAGGTAATCAGCTATTTTTTGAAGAGTATCAAATTATGAAAGAGAAAACTTTGCCTAATATGCAGTATTGCTTGAAAAAAGGTACTCTTACCTTCTCAATAGCAGAAGACAAATGCCAGCTCAAAGGTTCTTGGACAGGGTATTCAAATTTTGGACCTTGCGTACCTGGTACAATTATAGTTTTTAAGCCTTATGTAAAGCCTCCTGAACCCGTAGTAATACAACCTAAAAAAGATCTGCCTAAAAATGAACCTATACCCATAGTCCAAAATGCTCAAAATACTGTAAAGGATACCTTAGTAGACCTTCCGATAGAACTCAAAAAAGGGCAAAAAATTGTTTTGAGTCATGTGTATTTCAAACCCAGTAGTTGGGAACTTTTACCTAGTTCCTATCCTGAATTAGAAAAGGTATATCATTATCTCAGGTCCATTCCGAGTTTGAGCATACAAATACAGGGTCATACTGATATTGGAAGTACACCTGACTATAATCAAAGATTATCAGAAAACCGAGCTAAGGCTGTGGCAGATTGGTTAATCAAAAAGGGGATAAAGGCAGAGCGTATTTCTTACAAAGGTTTTGGGAATACCAAACCGATAGCTGATAATAACACTCCCGAAGGTAGGGCTAAAAACAGGCGTATTGAATTTGAAGTTATCAATGAGTAGAGTATTTTTTTAGTATGATTTATTTGTGGGCGTGTCCTTGTGGTCATTTCGCTGCGCTCATGCCCACAAGGTCGGCGTGCTTCGGGCTGCGCTATCGCTTCGGTGCTGCGCCCCACCCCCTGGGCAAGAGGGAGAGTGTAGGCGAGGGGCTTCGCACCGTGCTGACGCACGCCCTCCGCATGCCTCACGCAAGCAGCAAGTATGCTCACTTCATTTATTGAAAACGCAACCTTACAAGTATTTGATAATCAATAACAAACAAGGTAAAAATAAAACTTAACCCCGTAACCCATTGAAAATGAATGAAAAACAAGGTAAAGCTTGTTTAATCGGACTAAAGAGTTGTAAAAAGTCCATATATTCAAGGTTTAACCTTGTAGTTGCTTGAAAATCAATATAAAACAAGATAAAATGATCTACTTAAAACAAGGTAAAAAATGTTAAATCTTGTAAGTAGTTGATAATGAATATCAAACAAGGTAAAGCAAATGTGGGTATAAAAACAAGGTAAAACATCCAAAAGCATCTTGCGTGAGGGGCATGGAACATGCCGTTTATTTTGATAATTACAAACATGTCCCTACATAAATTTTGAACTTGTATGCTCTAAAACACACGATTAAGCCTCTCTACTTCCATTTCAAAGTTTGATAAATACGAGCTAAATCGTTTTTAACAAAAGTAATCACAGGGGCAAGAGAGTCATTTTTTAGGGCAGTTTTGAAGTACATGTTAGCTACTAATACGTGCTTCAAAGAATCCGAAGCAAAGAACTGCCCTTG
>JANWVE010000133.1 GCA_025057675.1 Bacteroidia bacterium | reverse complement strand
AGTTACACAATTAGCAGTCAATCGGTTTGAAGCACAGCTCTTAAATACTAAAAACCTACTGTATGACCTTAAACAAAAACGCATACAAACTGAAAACAAAATCAATTTTTTATTAGGTAGATTTCCTCAACCTATTGATAGACCCAAAGTTTCTGTCTGGGACATTGATTTAAAGCCTATTCAAGCAGGGATACCTGCACAACTACTTCAAAATCGCCCAGATATCCAACAAAGGGAATTAGAGCTGGCAGCAGCTAAATTAGATGTCAAAATAGCCAAGGCAAATTTTTATCCTTCTTTGCGAATTATTTCGGATATGGGTTCTCAGGGGTTTAATCCCAAGTTAGCTTTTAGACCTGAAGGAATTTTATTTGGACTTGCAGGTGAGCTAATCAGCCCTTTGGTTAATAGAAATGTTTTAGTGGCTAATTACAAAACGGCTACTGCCAAACAGTTACAGGCTATAATCAGGTATGAGCAAACAGTGTTAAATGCGTATATTGAGGTGGCAAATCAATTAGCTCAGGTAGATAACTATACTCAAAGTTTTCAAACAAAGCAGAAGCAAGTAGACATTTTGACCCAATCTATTCAGGTAGCTAATAATTTGTTTAATGCGGCACGTGCAGATTACGTAGAAGTTCTTTTGACTCAACGAGAAGCTCTAGAAGCCAAAATTGAGTTAATTGAGATTAAGCTCAAACAGATAAAAGCATTTATTTATTTATACAGAGCCTTAGGGGGAGGTTGGCGATAGTATATAGTATCATTCGGACGTATTTTGGTTATCAATCTTAGAAATATATAAAGTCTAAAAAATAATTTTACTTTTTTGGGCGTGTCCCTCGCTGGCGCTCGGGTCGGGCTACTCCGCACTACGCGTTCGCTTCGGTGCTTCGCTGCGCTCCGCACTGCCTGACGGCATGCTGCGTATCCCTCACGCAGCAGCTTTTGGATGTTTTACCTGGTTTTTACACATATCCCTGCTTTACCTTGTTTGAAGTTGATTATCAAATACTTACAAGGTTAAAATTTTTTACTTGATTTGAAGTACTGTTATTTTATCTTGTTTTGCATTCATTTTCAAGTGTTTGCAAGGTTAAACCTTGAATACGTAAATTTTACCTTTGTAGTTATGTGTTTTTGAGCTGGTAAGGTCAAACTACATTATCAGGTACTTACAAGATTACACTTTGAATAAGTGGACTTAATTTACTTGCCGCTTGCGTGAGGCATGCGGAGGGCAAGCCGTCAGGCTTGGTGCGAAGCCCCTCGCCTACGCTTTTACTCTTGCCCAGGGGGTGGGCGGGTGGGGCGCAGCACCGTTAGCCCGTAGCACGCCGACCTTGCTTGCATGAGCGCAGCGAAACGCAAGCAAGGACACGCCCAAAAAACACTTAATAACTAATTCATACCTATTCTTTGTAAAAAGAAAATAGACTTAATATAACTTTCTTCAGTGCGTCTCTCCGATGCAATCACGTGGATAAAATAACACCCTCAAAAAATATTTATTAAAACGTTAGCATAGATGCACCTACAAATATCAAATAGTCAATTTAGTTCTTCATTATTCTCTTTTTCATCAGGCGTAACGATGATAAAAATATCTTCATTATCTTTTTTCATAAAGTATTTTTCACGGGCGTAGTTTTCTAAGAAAACCTTGTCCTCGTTAATGTATTTAAGCAAGCTATCAAACTCTCGGATTTTTTTTTGATAGAATTTCTTATCATTGTAAGTCTCGTGTAATTTTTTTCGTAGAGCAAACAAAGTAAATATATTATTTCTGTCAAAAAAAAGCATCCATACAGATAGAAAAAGCAATACCAATACATATTTATTAGTAAGATAAGATAAAACATTTTCTCTTAACTTATTCATTTTCTGTAAGAATTAAAAATAACACACAGGATTGGTACTAATAGTGCTTACATTTACTATTAGCGTATCAAATTTTTGGGTGATGTAATTTGCTATCATTTGGGCTACGTGTTGTTCAGTTTCGTAATGTCCGCCATCGATAAGCATGAGAGATCTCGGTACATCAAAAAAAGTATGGTAAGTAATATCGGAAGTAATAAAGGCATCTGCTTTTTGCTCAATAGCGTCAGGGATGAGAAAACTTCCTGCACCGCCACATAAAGCTATGCGTTGTATTTTTTTCTTATCCGTGCGAGTATAACGTAAGAAAGGGGTTTTGAGAACCTGTTTTACGATTTTCAAAAAGTCTTTAGGTGTGTATGAAGTAGGTAAATCTCCGATGATACCTGCGCCATCATATAATTCTTGGGTAGAGTGGTCTGCAAAAATATGATATGCAGGGGTTTCATAAGGGTGGCTTTGAAGTAAAGCACTGACTACCTGACCCTCTAAATAAGCTGGAAAGCGCATTTCTAAACGTACTTCTACTTCTTGACTAAGCTGGTTTTTTATACCACTAAAAGGTTTGCTATGTTCATTCGGTCGGAATGTGCCGTAGCCTTGGACGTTATAACTGCATTCTGAATAGTTGCCTATATTTCCCGCACCCGCTTGAGATAAAGCACTTCTTACTCTTGCTACTTGATGAGTAGGTACGAATGTAACTAATACCTTGTAGTACTCTTGTAATTTGCGTAAGGGTTTAAGAGTAGATAAATTAAATTGTTGCGCAAGTCCGTAGTTAGTTCCTTTGAATACATGATCAAAGTTAGTGTGCATAGCATACACATTTAAGCCTTCTTGCACACACCGATACACTATATGTTCATTATAGCTTTGCGAGGTAATTTTTTTAAAGGGTCTAAAAATAATCGGGTGATGTGTAATGATGAGGTTACAGTTCAATTTTTTTGCTTCATCTATGACTTCGTCGCTTAATTCTAGGGCAGTTAAAACACTTTTGACCTCATTTTTAGGACTTCCGATAAGTAGTCCCACATTATCATAGTCTTCTTTGAGATTATTAGGAGCGATTTGTTGTAAGAAATCTATTAGTTCTTGGATTATCATACATTATGATGTTGCAGCAGTCGCAAATTTAACACAAACAAAAGATTTATGCTAAGTATAGCCGCTAAATTCATGAATTAGATTTTATTTTTTGGGCGTGTCCCTTCGCTGCGCTTCGGGTCGGCGTGCTGCGGGCTGCGCTATCGCTGCGGTGCTTCGCTGCGCTACGCACTGCTCACGCACCCTCCGCATGCCTCACGCAAGCTGCCTTTGGATGTCTTACCTTGTTTTTATACATATTCTTGCTTTATCTTGTTTAGTGTTCATTTTGAGTTACTTACAAGATTAAGTTTGGATAAGCGGAATTAGTTTATTAGCCGCCTGCGTGAGGCATGCGGAGGGCAAGCCGTCAGGCTTGGTGCGAAGCCCTCGCCCGCACTTTTACTCTTGCCTAGGGGTGGGCGGGTGGGGCGCAGCACCATCAGCCCGTAGCACGCCGACCTTGTGGGCATGAGCGCCAGCGAAACGCCCACAAGGACACGCCCAAAAAACTAAAAATATAATCTACTACTTACAAATAAATACAACTCATGAGCATAAAAGTTTGCTCTAACAATCAGGCATACCCTGTTTTATGACTTTGAGCATTTGTCTTTTTTTAGCAAAACCTTTGGGGGTAAGTATTTGTACAGGCATTTTTTGCAAAAATCTCTTTACTTGACCTGTAACACTAAAAGTGGTAAGGACTCCATTAGTTTTCAATGTAGAAACGGCTTTTGTCAAGGCTTCTTGCGTCCAAAGTTCCGGGCAGACCTTAGGAGCAAAAGCATCATAAAAAATAATATCGGCAGTGTTAGGGTTAAGGTCTGCTTCTAACCAAGAACATAAATAAAAATCTGTTTGAAAATTATTTAATGTAGTATTTTGGGGAAAGTTAGTAATTACCGACGCAAAATCCGTATCCTGTAAAGCAGTATAAAATACCTCTAAAATTTCACTACTTAAAGGATTTATCTCAAAAGCAGTGTATACTACCTTTGTATCAGGGTATTTTTGAGCGTACTGATAGCTTAACCATGCATTTAATCCTGTTCCAAGTCCAACCTCTACTATCTGAACTTGTTCTTGTGTTTTGAGTTTATTTTCTAATTCAGATTGCTGAATAAAAACGTATTCGCTTTCTCCTTTTGCTCCAAAAACCGAGTGGTAAGTAACTCCTAAAACTTCATTTATGAGTGTGGGAGAATTATCTTGAGTTATTAGGATTTGCGGCATACAAAAATAAAGTAAAAAAGATTTTAGTAATATGTTTTATGTAACAAATACTCTTGTACATACTCTTTCACTCCCTCTTCCAATGTATAAAATGGCAGAGTATATTTTGCTTTTTCTCTCAACTTTCCCATCTCAGCTTGGGTAAAGTATTGATAAGTATCGCGAATGTCTTTTGGGGTATCTATAAATTCAATGTTGGGATTTATACCCATAGCCTCAAATATCTGTATGGCCAAGTCCAGAAAGGTACGAGCTTTTCCTGTACCTAAGTTGTAAATGCCGCTCGATGTACGGTTCTCCATCAAGAATATAATTACCTTACATACATCTTTTACATAAATAAAATCTCTCATTTGCTCACCATCTTTGAAATTTGGATGATGCGAACGAAATAATTTGATTTTACCTGTTTCTTGAATTTGATTAAAAGCGTGAAAAATCACACTCGCCATTCGCCCTTTATGATACTCATTAGGACCATAAACATTAAAGAATTTTAATCCTGCCCAAAAAAAAGGTTTTTCTTTACGCTGAATAGCCCATTTATCAAAATTATGTTTAGACTCAGCATAAGGGTTCATAGGTTTGAGAATAGAAAGTAAATTTTCATCGTCTTTGAAGCCATATTCTCCCATTCCATAGGTGGCTGCACTGGAGGCATATATCAAGGGTATGTGGTGATTAGCGCATAAATTCCATATATCTTTGGAGTATGTGAAGTTAAGTTTATCAAATGTACTGTGATTGAAGTCTGTGGTATCAGTTCTTGCACCAAGGTGTATAATAAATTGTATTTCTTTTGCATGATTGATTGCCCAAGCGATAAATTTATCTCGGGAAATGAGTTTAATGTATTTTTTGTGTTGATAGTTAGCTTGTTTGTGAGTTTTTGAAAAATCATCTACCAGAATGAGTTCGGTGTAACCTGCTTGGTTCATTTCTGTGGTCAGACAGCTACCAATAAAACCCGCTGCACCAGTAATAACAATCATACTAAAAAGTAGTTTTTATGTTTTTTATTTTTTTGAGTGCTGAATTACTGCAAATTTTATGCAAAACGAACGCTATTTCGCTTTAATTTATTAAAAGAGGGGTATTGTGAGAAAGGCTATGCTTCAAACATGTAACTTTAAATGGTAGTTTATATCACACGATATCAAGAATTTTTATGGTAAAACGTATTTTTATATCAAGTCTAAAAAATAATTTGACGTTTGGGCGTGTCCTTGCCCAGGTCTCGCTGCGCTCGTGTGGGCAAGGACACGCCCAAAAAACATACAAATACCCAAAAACAAGATAAAATCTTAATTTAACTTTTCGTTAATATCCAAGCCATGCTTTCGGGCAGTTTCTATGGCTATTTCATATCCCGCATCCGCATGGCGAATAACCCCCATAGCAGGGTCATTAGTAAGCACGCGTTTAAGTCGTGCTTCGGCTTCAGGTGTTCCATCTGCTACAATCACCATGCCCGCATGAATGGAATAACCAATACCTACCCCTCCCCCATGATGCAAACTGACCCAACTAGCACCTCCCGCAGTGTTAATCAACGCGTTGAGAATAGGCCAATCCGCAATAGCATCACTGCCATCTTTCATAGCTTCCGTTTCACGATAAGGAGAAGCCACTGAACCCGTATCTAAATGATCCCGCCCAATCACAATAGGCGCTTTTATTTTACCTTCTTTCACTAATTCGTTAAAGGCTAATCCTGCTTTTAGCCTATCTCCCTGCCCTAACCAACATATCCGCGCAGGCAACCCTTGAAAAGCTATTTTTTCTTTTGCCATAGTTAACCAACGTCTTAAACCTGTATCATCAGGAAATAACTCTAATAGCTTTTCATCAGCAGTGTAAATATCTTGAGAGTCTCCACTCAATGCCACAAACCGAAAAGGTCCTTTACCTTGACAAAATAAAGGTCGGATATAAGCAGGCACAAAACCAGGAAAGTCAAAAGCATTCGTTACACCACGTGCTAGTGCTTGTCCGCGTAGGTTATTTCCATAATCAAAGGTTACTGCACCCCGTTTTTGTAACTCTAACATTAAACGAACATGTAAAGCCATTGTATCTTTTGACTCCTCAACGTACTGCTTTGGGTTGGTTTCTCGTAAAATTTTAGCTTGGGCTGCGGTGTATCCTTTGGGAAAGTAACCCACTAATTCATCATGGGCAGAGGTCTGGTCAGTGAGTACATCTGGTGTTATGTTTCTATCTATCAAGCGTTGTAATAAATCTACGGCGTTACACAAAACAGCAATAGAGATAGCTTTACCTTGTTTTTTGTATGCTAAGGCTTTATCAATAGCTGTATCAAGGTTATGTTCTACTTCATCCAAGTAGCGAGTTTCTATGCGTTTTTTGATGCGCCATTCTTCCATTTCTGCTACAAGGCAAACGCCCTCGTTCATAGTAATAGCCAGGGGCTGCGCACCACCCATTCCGCCTAACCCCGCAGTAACAGATAAAGTATGCTTTAATGTGCCATTAAAGTGTTGTCTTGCACATTCTGCGAAGGTTTCATAAGTACCTTGTACAATTCCTTGCGAACCTATATAAATCCAGCTGCCTGCGGTCATTTGCCCGTACATTGTTAAACCTTTGGCATCTAATTCGCGAAAATAGTCCCAATTTGCCCACTTAGGTACCAACATCGCATTTACTAAAAGCACACGTGGGGCGTCAGGATGAGATTTTAAGATACCCACAGGCTTACCGCTTTGAATTAACAACGTTTCATCGTTTTCTAAAACTTGTAAAGCTTTTACTATTTTTTCGTAGCATTCCCAGTTTCGGGCTGCTTTTCCTGTCCCACCGTACACGATTAACTCATCAGGATTTTCAGCCACTTCAGGGTCAAGATTGTTCATTAGCATACGTAGGGCGGCTTCTTGTATCCATCCTTTGCAGGATATTTTAGTGCCTCTTGGCGCTTTGATGTTCTTTTGAGATACCTTTTGCATACTCAAAGATACAAAAGTTTGTTAGTATGCGTTCATTTTCAACTAAGATTTTGGATAATGATTTTTTTGGGCGTGTCCCTTCGCTGCGCTCGGGTCGGCGTGCTGCGGGCTGCGCTAATGCTTCGGTGCTTCGCTGCGCTCCGCACTGCTGATGCACCCTCCGCATGCCTCACGCAGCAGCTTTTAGATGTTTTACCTTGTTTGCATACGTTCGTTTATTTTACCTTGTTTTATTTTGACTATCAATTACTTATAAGGTTAAAATTTTTTACTTTGTTTGAATTGCGCTCGTTTTATCTTGTTTGATGTTCATTTTCAAATACTTACAAGATTAAACCTTGTATATATGAACTTTTTACAACACTCTGCCCTCAATAAACAAATTTTACCTTACTTTCAATTCATTTTCAATGAATTACAAGATTAAAATTGAGTTTTACCTTGTTTAATCTTCATTTTCAGGTAGTTACAAAATTAAGTTTTGAATAAGTGGGGTTAGTATACTTGCTGCGTGCGTGAGGCATGCGGAGGGCGTGCGTCAGCACGGTGCGAAGCCCCTCGCCCATGCCCT
>JANWVE010000132.1 GCA_025057675.1 Bacteroidia bacterium | reverse complement strand
TTGAACTTTCGCAAGTATTGTACTATTTCTAGAAATTTCCTAATTTTTACTACAAAACCTTTTGCTTTCTAGTATAATAACGTACTTTTGCGGATGCTATCGTTTGTGATATGAAAGAGTATTTAATTTTAGTTTGCTTATCGTTTATGTATTTAACTAATACAGCGCTTGCTCAAAACAACTCACCTGTGATAGTTATTCATGGAGGAGCAGGTGATGGAATTAAAAAAGAAAATTTTACCGCAGATGAAGAAAAAAGCTGCATGGATGCACTAAAAAAAGCACTTGAAATTGGTTATGGCGTATTAGAAGCAGGCGGAAGTTGCCTAGATGCTGTGGAAAAAACAATTATGTTTCTTGAAGATAGCCCCTTTTTCAATGCGGGTGTAGGTTCTGTGCTCAACGCAGAGGGTAAAGTTGAATTAGATGCATCAATTATGGAAGGTAAAACACTCAAAGCAGGGGCGGTCGCAGGCGTGAATAAAATCAAAAATCCTATTCTTGCGGCAAGGTGTATCATGGAGCAGTCCCCACACGTAATGATGATTGGCGAGGGTGCAGAAGTTTTTGCTAAAAGTAAAGGATTAACTATGGTTAAACCCCATCATTTCATCACAGAAAAAGTCAAAGAAAGTTGGAAAAAATCGCAAGAGGTAGAACAACAAAAAAAGTCAAAGATAGAGACACCTTCAAAATTTGGAACGGTCGGCTGTGTGGCTTTGGATAAGTACGGAAATCTTGCCGCAGGCACTTCTACAGGGGGTATGATGAACAAAAAATTTGGTAGAGTAGGCGACTCTCCTATTATCGGGGCAGGAACTTACGCCGATAATAACAGCTGTGCCGTTTCTGCCACAGGACACGGCGAATACTTTATCCGTAGTAACGCGGCATTTAGAGTAAGTGCACTAATGCAAATGAAAGGACTTTCTTTATCCGAAGCGGTTCAAGGAACTATGCAGTTCATAAGACAACTTGGCGGTAAGGGCGGCCTTATTGCCTTGGATAAAAAAGGCAACCTTTATATGGACTTTAACACAGAAGGCATGTTTAGAGGATACATAGATGCACAGAAAAAAATGGAAATCAAAATATACAAGTAATTTGTATTTATGTATCTTTTTATCGAGCAAATGCATACAAAATAAAATGCTTAAAATGACTAAGTAATTCTACAATTTTTGTTTTCTAGGTGTGTCCCGAGCTGTGCTCGGGACACACCTAGAATAAAACTTAATCTTATATTGCTTGTAAATACAAGTTATTTACTCTCGCCCATATTCATTTACCTGTATTCACTACAAATAAGGTTTGACACTTAATTATTATTTTTGTATATTTGAGATTTATATCATTTTTTTGTGTTAATATATTTGCCTACTATACATGAATACAGCTACCATGAGAAAAACATATTTGCTTGTTTTAGGAATTCTTGCTCTTTCTCACCAAAGCCTTGCTCAGCTTATAGGTGGCAACTGCTATCTAGAGCGTAATCATGTTCAAATGGCAGTAGGCAGCTGCGGCACTTATGGAGTGAATGCTATTCCTCCTGCAGGTTACTATCCCAATGTTACAGGGCGCTTCGGGTTCATCTCTGACCCTCCTCGCAATGGATGGACAGTTCCTGGGCCTGGTACATTCCCTAACTACATGGGTGATTACTTTACTCCAGGCTCACCCGAAGAAGGCTGGGGAATCGAGTTTAACTTAGGCGCCACCAACTACAACTATGGAACTTATCAACTTTGTGCTACTGGCGGGTTTAATACCGGACCTAGCGGACATGTACCCGGGAGCATAATAGCCTATAATGTTGCGCCTAATAGCCGTCAGGCAGTATGGCAAGGAACAGTCATGGGACTTCAAATCACTCAAACCACTACTATTTTTACAGACTCACTTTACATCCTAACTTGTGTCAGAATACAAAATAACTCTCCCACAAACACTTTTACAAATGTGTTCTACATGCGCAATGTAGATCCTGACAACGAACAACCCTGGACAATGGACTTTACTACTACCAACACAATTGTTTATCAACAACCGACCTCTCCTGGTTCTAGAGCATTGGTGAGCGCAGTTGGTCTAACACACAGCGCCTACATTGGCTTAGGTACAAAAGATACCCGAGCTAGGGTAACTTATGGAGGATTTTCTAACCGAGATCCGAGTGATATATGGAACTTCTCTGGTTTTACAGGTACTCTCGGATCTACTAATACAGCCGATGAAGCTATTTCAATCTCCTTTAATTTAGGAACTATTCCACCGGGAGGATGTGCAGAGCTAGCGTATGTATATGTACTCTCCTCAGCACAGCTGGAATCCGCTCTGAATGCAACAAGCCCTAATTTTATTGCAAATGGATGGGATATCACTACCTCTGGAACTATAACCATTGGTGATTGTGATAGGGTAGAGTTAGAAATAGTGAACGGCTCCGGCAACTGCTACGATGGTACAACATGGAACTGGACATGGTCACCTGCCACAGGACTTAGTTCAACTTCAGGTACGTCCATATTAGCTTCACCTACCACCACTACTATTTATACAGCTACAGCTACAGATAACTGTGGAGCAGTGGTATATACACAGCAAATACAAATTGTAGTTGCACCTCCTCTGTCGGTTAGTGTACCCTCAACTTACCATTATTGTGGCTCCCCTGTAAGTATTGATGCTACGGTATCAGGTGGCGCCCCTTTTAGCTTATTTATCTGTAATTCCTCTTCGGCGGCTTGTTCAGGACCCCAAAATACTTACACAATTGGCACAGGGACACTAACTAATGGTACCACTGGCTATCCCAACCCTTATGGAAACTCCCGATGGGGCGCTAAACATCAGTTTTTAATCCGTGCATCAGAATTGACCGCAGCAGGTCTCACCCCTGGTAACATAGACAGAGTTTCTTTCAATGTTCAAAGCACTAACGGAGTAACATACAATAATTTCACTATCAGTATGGGCTGTACCAAATCCAATGTGCTGAGTGGTTTTGTAACAGGATTAACCCCCGTATACGGACCTGTGAATTACGTCCCAACTGTAGGATGGAATGACCACGTTTTTAGTACCCCCTATTTCTGGGATGGGTCTAGCAATTTAATAGTAGAAACTTGTTTTAATAACAGTAGCGCTACACAAAATAGCCCTGTATTTTGTACCAACATGGGATACAACTGCTCTGTTCACTTCTTTCAAAACGGTTCTTCAGTCTGCTTAAACAACACTATTTTCCTATTAGCTAACAATAGACCCAACATGCGATTCAGAAATTGTGTAACTCCACCTTCTACTTACTTCAAGTACAACTGGTCGCCTACCACAGGTCTATCTTGCTCTACTTGTGAAGATCCGTTTGCTAGTCCTCCTTCTACACCTATCACTTATACCGTTACTGTTACTGATGCGAGCGGATGCACTGCAAGCGCGAGTACAACCATTCTACCCTGCTTACCTACACTGCTATTCTTGCAAGGAAACACGGAGAACAACCAGGACATACTTCTATCATGGAACTACTCTAACGATCTGTCCTTCAAGCATTTTGAAATAGAACGAAGTAAAAATGGGTTAAATTATGAAAAAGTAGCCACTATTTATCCATTAGAGAGTGGAAACTATTTATACAAAGACATAAATTTAGGACCTGGACAGTATTATTACCGTTTAAGAAAGGTAAATAAAGATGGTTCTGATGCATATAGTAATGTAGTAGAACTTTCTATAAACCCCGATGATGAAGGTTTTACAGTGTATAGTATTTCGCCTAATCCTGCGATTGATGAGGTAACTCTGCAATATGCTCTTAATATAGCTGGAAGTGTCCGTTTTGTAATGTATGACCTTACAGGTAAAAAGGTCAAGGATATATACAATGCAATGCTCGGTACAGGTCAGTACGTTCACAAGTTTTCGGTTGCTGATTTAGCAGAGGGTAATTATTTAGTTGCAGCGGATTTTAATGGCAATCCTCAGTATTTTAAGTTGAATATCATAAGGTAATTGCAGTAGAATTTGATAAGATATGATATTTTTTGGGCGTGTCCTTGTGGGCGTTGCGCTGCGCGTATGCCCACAAGGTCGGCGTGCTACGGGCTAACGGTGCTGCGCCCCACCCTCTGGGCAAGGGTAAAAGAGTGAGCGAGGGCTTCGCACCGTGCTGACGCACGCCCTTCGCATGCCTCACGCACGCAGCAAGTATACTAACCCCACTTATTCAAACATTAACTTTGTAAGTACCTGAAAATGAACACTAAACAAGGTAAAAACATATTTTTACCTTGTAAATTATTGAAAATCAATTCAAAATAAAGTAAAATTTTGGGAATCAGGGTTAAAGGGTTGTAAAAAGTCCGTGCATTCAAGGTTTAAGCTTGTATATGCTTGAAAATGAATGTAAAACAAGGTAAAATAATACCCTTTGAAACAAGGTAAAAAATTTTAATCTTGTAAGTGTTTGATAATGAGCATTGAACAAGGTAAAGCAAGGATGTGTATAAAAATAAGGTAAAACATCAAAATACGATTTGCGTGAGGCATGCGGAGGGTGCGTGAGCAGTGCGTAGCGTAGCGAAGCACCGAAGCGATAGCGTAGCCCGCAGCACGCCGACCCGAAGCGCAGCGAGGGACACGCCCAAAAAAAATAAAGTTAAATCAATATCCTGACTCTATATCAATAAATTGTATGCTTTTTTTATCTATGTAGCTAAATTGATGTGCCTTCCAAGAGGTGCTTTCTCCCGTAGTAGTTAAAAGTGCATAAAAATATAACATTTGGTTAGCTTCTTTTGAGGGTTTCCCAAACCCAACTAAAACATTGATACCATTTTCATAAGTTACAACGGTAAAATGCGAAAGTATAGGGTTATTAACTGTGTTTTCTTTATCCTTACAAGTATAAGATGAAGTTAAAGCAAGCAAACCTTTGTTATCAATAATAAAGAACTGTAACATATGATTTTTATCTATTCCCATCAAAAAACTATGTAGTTCGCTAACTACTATATTGTGCAACTTAATAGGATGCTTTCCTAACTCGGTAAGGGTATTATTTGCCCAGCTTATGGAGTGTACTACACTCGGGTTATCCTCCTCCTCACAATAGTAAAATGATTTTGTTTTAGGGGACCAAACTATATTTTCATGATTGGCTTTGTAGTCAATCCTACCTAATTCATTACCAATAACAAAATCAGGATTAAACTCTAAAAGTAAAATTTGAGTACCCTTTCTACCTGCTCCCTCGTGTTTTTTTTCTACAATAATTTTAGTTTCGTTATCCACTACGCGTAAAACGGTATATATTTCATTTGGACTGCCAAAAGTTTTACCTTGTTTCAACCTCTGGTAAGTGCTATCGGGTATGTTAGGATAGTTGTTTTTGGCACGCATAGCAAATAATGAGCTAATAGGATATTTACTTTGTACGAACTCTTCATCTATGCTATATATCAAACCATTTTCTCTTATGATGTACTCTTTCAATACTATATGCCCTAGTAAGTTTACGTTACGTTTCTTGAAGACTTTAATTATGTATCCGTCTTCATAGCGGTACATAGTGGTTACGTCTATGTAGGTATAATGTACCTGTCCACCACTGAAAGTTCCTTCTTTATCTTGGTGTAAAACATAAAATGATTTTTTATCAGGTAGTACCTGGATTTTTTTTATGTCGTCCTCGTGGGTTACTGTTACAACAGTGTCTAATTCTCCCTGGAAACCTACCTCTAATAAAGTGATTTTATTTGCTTGGTATGAAAGCACAAGACGGTGCCTGTTGTCTTCTATTTCTAAATACTCGGCGTGAGTTAAGTAGAAGACGACCGTACAAAGCAGAATAAAAATACATCTTTGCATGGCAGGCGAATATCTTTATGAGTTTTATTATATACAAAAATAATCATTTAGTAACAAAAATACAATACTCATAAAGTATTTTTTTCGTATAGGGACATGTCAGTCCACTTCGGATATTTTGAGCATGTTTGTTCTTTTACGGGCTAACATAGGCATACTTGCCGTATTAATTACAACGTCTCCTTTTTGAATAAGTTTTTTTTCTAATAAAATTTGTTTTATGTCATGCATAGTTTCGTCAGTACCTACAAAACCATCGTAGTGAAAAGCTTGTACGCCCCAAATTAAATTTAGTGTGTTAAGAAGCGGAATGTTATCTGTGAATATGAATATGTGCGCTTTGGGTCTATGTCTGGATAGTTGGTATGCAGTATATCCTGTGCGGGTTAGACCTGTGATTGCTTTGGCACCCACTTTCTCTGCTAACACACAAGAAGCATAGCAGATAGCATCTGAATGAAAAGTTTCAGACCTTGGGTCTAAAGGAACAGTTTTATTATATAGTATCTCCTCTCTCTCCACAGATGCAATAATCCTTTGCATACTTTCAATTACCTGAATAGGATACTTACCCATGGCGGTTTCGCCGCTTAACATTACTGCGTCAGCACCGTCTAGAACGGCATTGGCTACATCATTTGTTTCAGCACGGGTAGGGCGGGGATTGTTCATCATAGACTCCATCATTTGGGTTGCTATGATAACAGGTTTAGCTGCTTCGTTACACTTTCTTACTATGGTTTTTTGAAGCATAGGTACATCTTCCATAGGAATCTCAACTCCTAAATCGCCGCGAGCTACCATAATTCCATCTGCAGCTTGTATGATAGCATCTAAATCATTAAGGGCTTCAGGTTTTTCAATTTTTGCGATTACTTTACTGTCTTTACCTTTTTTCTGTATGTAGTCTTTAAGTATTTGCACATCTTTGGCACTGCGAACAAAAGATAAACCTATCCATTCTATATTGTGAGATAAGGCAAAATCCAAATCCTGATAATCTTTTGATGTTAAGGAAGGTATAGAGAGATGAGCATTTGGTAAGTTAATACCTTTTTTTGAACCTAATTTACCTCCTACAATTACTCTTGTTTTGACTAAGCTGCTTCCATCGGTTTGTATTACGCGCAGCTGCAATTTGCCGTCATCCATTAAAATTAAATCGTTCTCTTTAACCTCCTTGGCAAAAAGAGGATAGTTGATAGATATTCTCTGGGATGTTCCTAATACTCTTTCTGTACTAATCTCAAGTATGCTATCGGTATAAATTTCTATCTCATTATTTTCTACTTCATCGACACGAATTTTAGGTCCTTGTAAGTCATATAATAAACAAATATGAGAACCCAAATCCATGTTTATACTTCTGACGTTATTGATAATTTGCTCATGAAACCCATGATTTCCGTGCGAAGCATTGATACGGCATACGTCTAATCCCAATTCAATAAGTTGTTTTAATAAATTTCTTTCTGCACTGGCCGGACCGATAGTCCCCACTATCTTTGTGCGATTAAAAACAAGTTTTTTCATACTGTAAGACAGTGAAATGTAAAAATATAAATTTTTAGAACTTGTATAGGATTGAAAAGTAAACTTAATTTCAACATTTTGTCAAATTTAAATGAGGTATGGGACTTAAAAAGGAGATTACTATCAGGTTTTACTGTTGTAATAAGTTAAATAGATTTTTTGTAAATAGTGTTCTATTTTGGGCGTGCCCCTTGCTGCGCAAGGGTCGGGGCATTCCGCACTGCGCTAACGCTTCGGTACTTCGCTGCGCTTCGTACTGCCTAACGGCATGCTCCATGCCCCTCACGCAGATAGCCTGTGTCATTATGTCTTTACCTTGTTTAAGCTTGAAGTACAACTACTTACAAGCTAAAACTTTGCATAACACACAGAGAAACGACTTTTTCAGAGATCCACTGCGTGAGGCATGCGAAGGGC
>JANWVE010000131.1 GCA_025057675.1 Bacteroidia bacterium | reverse complement strand
ACGCAGAACATTCTGCAAGTATCTTAAACCATCTATACTCTGTTTAACCTTGTAAGTAACTCAAAATAACGCAAAAAAATAAGACAAAACTATGTATAAAATAAGATAAAAACCTCAAAATCCACGGTTAAATGCGTGAGGGGCATGGAGCATGCCCGTCAGGGCAGTACGAAGCGCAGCGAAGTACCGAAGCGGTAGCGTAGTGCGGAATGCACCGACCCGAGCGTAGCGAGGGACACGCCCAAAAAATAAAATCCTTTTTCATTAAATATACGCCACAATAGAACTCATTTTTTGACATTTCAAACCTTTTTTGTTATTTTGGAACATCATTTTCTATGAAAATAGCTATCTTATCTACTAACCCTAAGTTGTATTCTACCCAGCGATTAGTAGAAGCTTCTAAACAACGCGGACATGAAGCCATTATTCTCAATCACACAAAATGTTACATGGTAGTAGAAAAAGATGCACCCGCCATCTACTATGGAGGTAAAAAAGTAGAAAATATTGATGCCGTTATCCCTCGCATTGGAGTATCTGTAACTTTCTACGGCACAGCGGTAGTCCGTCAGTTTGAGATGATGGGTATATTTTGTGCCAATAACTCGCAGGCAATAGTACGCTCACGCGATAAAATTAGAAGCCTGCAACTGCTCTCTCGCGATGGGGTAGGAATTCCTAAAACTACCTTTGCCAATCATCCAAACGATATTGATGATGTTATTCAGCTGGTTGGTGGAGCCCCCGTGGTCATCAAACTTTTAGAAGGCACACAAGGAATTGGTGTTATCCTTGCAGAAACGAACCGCACTGCAAAATCTGTTATTGAGGCTTTCTACGACGTAGAAACAGATATCCTTATACAAGAATTTATCAAAGAATCCCAAGGAGAAGATATACGTGCTTTTGTAGTAGATAACGAAGTAGTGGGTGCTATGATGCGCAAAGGCATACAAGGTGAGTTCAGGTCTAATTTACACAGAGGAGGTAAAGCAGTATTAGTTGAACTGACCGAAGAAGAGAAAAAAACCGCACTTTTAGCGGCAAAAAGTATGGGACTTAACATTGCAGGCGTAGATATGATGCGATCTAAAGACGGTCCTAAGGTGTTAGAAGTAAATTCATCCCCTGGTTTGGAAGGAATAGAGAAAACTACTAAAATAGACATTGCAGGTAAAATTATTGAGTTTGTAGAAAGAAGCGTGGCTAAACAAATAGAAAAAGTAAATGCCTGAGAAAATTCTGTCTTGGGAGGTTATTTGTAAAGAATTTGAAGATTATTTACGAATAGAACGAGGTTTTGCCCAAAATACTTTGATGGCGTATCTTGCTGATATCAAAAAATATAGGCGTTTTTTTGAACAGGATGAGCGCCAACTTTTACCTCAAAAATTAACCTCTTTGCACATACGCGAGTTTTTATATGTATTAGGTGAGGTAGGACTGAGTGAAAAAACGCAAGCACGGGTATTAGCATCGGTTCGTTTGTTTCACAAATATCTACACAATGAAAGTTATACCTCTAATGACCCTTCATCTGATATTGAAAGCCCTAAAATTGAACGCACCTTACCTGATATTTTATCTGTACAGGAAATTGAGCAGATGCTCAACGGATTACCTACTCAAACACCGCAGGGTATCCGTAACCGTGCTATTATAGAAACATTGTACTCCTGCGGATTACGAGTAAGCGAACTTGTAAATTTGACCCTAGACCAGCTTTTTTTAGAAATAGAGTATATCAAAGTGAAGGGTAAAGGAAATAAAGAACGTTTAGTTCCCATAGGACAGTGGGCAATAGAATGGATAGAACGTTACCTTAAAGAGGTACGGCAAAAACAAAAAATTAATCCTGATGCAAAAAATATCTTGTTCTTAAATAGAAGTGGCAATCAAATGACTCGTGTTATGGTGTTTTACATTATTAAAGATGCTGCGCGAATGTGTAACATTCAAAAAAAGATTAGTCCTCATACATTAAGGCATTCTTTTGCTACACATTTAGTGGAAAATGGTGCGGATTTACGCACTGTGCAGGACATTCTCGGACATGCTTCTATTACTACTACTGAAATATACACACACGTAGATACGTCTTTTTTACATCAAGAGTACAAAAAGTATCATCCCAGAAATTCAAGATAAAGTTTGATACACATCTAGTTTAACTCCTTTGAGAGGTAGATTTTTATTTTTTTATTATTTTTTAGATTTAATACAATACAAAGCAAATTTGCATATAAAAAAACAAACCTGTGAACGTTTGTACTCACAGGTCGGGTATTTCTTTGCTTTGGTTGATTTAATCAATTTTAATCAATTGTTTGACAGGTTCTTGCACAGGAGTCTTGGGCAATGTAATGGTTAAAATGCCGTTCTCAAACTTTGCTTGAATGTTGTCTTTTTGAATGTTATTAGGCAGGCGGAAGGAGCGTTTGTATTTACCATACTTGATTTCTTTTAAGTGATAAGTAGTGTTTTCCTCACGGGTCTCCTTATGTTCCGCAGTAACAATAAGATAATTTTCTTTTTGTTCAATGGCAATATCCTCTTTTTTCACTCCTGCGATAGCTATCTCTATTTTGTAATCCTCGGCGGTTTCTTTGATATCTGTGCGAGGCATAAAGTTGAATTCCTCTTCTACTTTGAACATGTTACTGAACATTTCATCAAATATAGAGGGTTTTAAGAAGGGACTTACTAAACTAATTTTGCTGCTCATATCGGTTTCTCCTTTCTGTAATACCTTTTCTCAACTTGCGTGCCAAAAAATAAACATACTTGATTATCAAATACTTGTAAAACGGTGTATGACAAATATTTAGACAGATTGTAGACAAACACGACAATATGTCATTTTTAAGAGACTAGATAATGTATAAGTAGCAGATATTCATAACAATAAGAAGGATTTTTTACACAGACTTTGAAACCTATACAGATATCATTTTGCATATAAAATATATTTTTTGGGCGTGTCCCTCGCTGCGCTCGGGTCGGCGTGCTACGGGCTGCGCTATCGCTTCGGTGCTTCGCTGCGCTACGCACTGCTGACGCACCCTCCGCATGCCTCACGCAAGCTGTATTTTGACGTTTTACCTTATTTTTATACATATCTCTGATTTACCTTGTTTGATGCTTATTATCAGGTACTTATAAGGTTAAAATTTTTTACTTTGTTTGAAGGATGGTTACTACATTCATTTTCAAATATGTACTATGTACAAGGTTAAACCTTGAATACATAGACTTTCTATACCCTCTTAACCCTGAGTAGGCAAGTTTTACCTTATTTTCAATTGATTTTCAAGTATTTATAAGGTTAAAATATATTTTTACCTTGCTTCATATTCATAATCAAGTACTTATAAGATGAAAATTTCAATAGACAGGTTTAGCATACTTGCTGCGTTTTCTGCGTGAGGCATGCGGAGGGCAAGCCGTGAGGCTTGGTGCGAAGCCCCTCGCCCACTCTTTTACTCTTGCCCAGGGGGTGGGCGGGTGGTGCGCAGCACCGTCAGCCCGTAGCACGCCGACCCGAGCGCAGCGAGGGACACGCCCAAAATAAACTTATTTAAAGATTTGATAAATACTACCTCTCTACCCCAGCTACTCAAATATATCATGTTAATGAAACACATCTTAACAAAAAGATTATTTAGTATGAGAATTTACTTTTGTACCTTTGGCATAATTTTATCCTTCGCCTTCAACAAAAAGGATTAAAAAGTATGAAAACTACCTGTTTTATAGTGTGTTTGATCATCTTTTTTTGTACTGCAAACGCTCAACAGACCATCAGAATAGCTGGTTCAGAAACAATGAGAGAGATGCTAGAAGATATGAGCAAAGAATACAAAAAAATAAAACCCGATATCAATATCATAGTCTCTGGCGGACATACCGAAAAAGGATTAGAAAAAATTTTAGAGGGACAAATCGATCTGTGTGCTATATCCAAGGCGCCCTCAGGCAGTTTTATCGCTCAGCTCAAAGCAAAACACAATACCATAGGAGTAAAAATTGCCGTGGCTATGGAGTGCATCGCAGTGTTTGTTCATAACCAAAATCCAATTAGTCAGCTTAGTTCAGAACAAATTGCAGACATATATTCAGGGGAGGTTAAAAATTGGAAGGAATTAGGAGGTAAAGACGAGCCCATACTGATTGCCCGTTTACCTGATGAGTCGGGTACTTGTCAGCTTTTCAAAAATAGAATTATGGCAGGCGCCGAGTATGACGAAAAAGCAATCATCAAAAATAATTCTGCACAAATAGCAGACTGGATAAATAAAACACCTAATGGGATTGCCTTCGGCAAACTAGTAGATAAAAAATCCAATACGAAGGCACTTTCTATCAAAGATTACAACCAAACAAGCTACGTAGAACCTACCCTAAATAATCTTAAAAATAACTCATATCCTCTATCCCGCCAACTGTTTTTGTTTAGCATACAAGAACCAAAAGGAGAAATCAAAGATTTTATTGAGTGGCTTACTAACAAAGAAACCCAAAAGTTAGTAACAAAATACGGCTTTTATCCTGTTATAGAAGGTATTTTTTAATCACCAGTCAATTATCAAATTAAGCATCAAAGTCTGTGTGTGAAGTGAATTGAGTCCATTGCTAAAAGAGTTATTAGCTTCTCTAATCAGTATATTTCCCAAACCTTGCGCAAACTTAATCTCAGGAGAGATTTTTATCCTTTCACGATAAAAGTCCATACCAAAGCCAACTGATGCTGCAACGTCAAAGGGTTGCGTTCTTATCAATTTATCTCTATTTACGTTATCACTTGCTCTATTAGACATGTCATAGCTTAGTATAGTACCGCCTAGTAAATACACCCTAAAATCATCATTTCGTTCAGACTTAAATTTTATTTCCAGAGGTAGTTGAAAAATTGCAGACTCTGATGATTTACTGAATACAGTATCAGGTGAGTTTCGCTTTTCAAAACGAATGGTTCTTTGCTGCAAAGCAAAGCAGGGGATAGCTCGTATATCCAGTAGGTCATGCAATTTATATGTACAGACTAATCCAAAATGTACCCCTAGCCCAGCCCTGACGTAAATAGCATTAAAGGTGTCAATAGTAGTTTCTCTTCTTGTAACAGCATAATCTGCTACATTCAACCCAAATACGAAGCCTATTTTACCTTTCTTAAAGTCGTACGGTTTTTTGTATAGGATAATGCTCTGCACTTTTTCATCGCTAGTTCTTTCGTGTAAAACGTTATTAGCCGCTATTTGTGCATATATACGGCAAGGAATTATGAGAAGAAGCCATGAAATCAAAAAAATTATCCTGCTTTTTTTGCAACGTAAATTGAGCATATCCCCATTGATAAAGGTATCCATTTTGTGTGTGTATAACCAAGATTTTTGCAAATATTGAGAAAATTCTCTCCATCAGGAAATGCTTTGATAGATTCAGGTAAATAGGTATAAGCAGCTCTATCTCTTGAAAACAACCATCCAAGTGTGGGTAGAATGTATTTAGAGTAAAAGCGGTATAATTGTTTTATAGGCGTCTTTCTTGGATTAGAAAATTCTAGCACTACCAATGTGCCATTCGGCTTGAGTACGCGCTGAATATCAGAAAGGCCTTGAATGAGATTTTCAAAATTTCTTACTCCAAATGCCACGGTTACAGCGTCAAATGTATTGTCTTGAAAGGGCAGCTTTTCGGAGTCACCCAACATAAGTTCTATCTTTTTCTCCAAAGCTTTGGCTTCTATTTTCTTTTTGCCAATATCCAGCATCTTTTCAGATATATCAATACCGATAACTTTCTCAGGTTGGGCTTTTAGAGCTGCGATAGCAAAGTCTGCGGTGCCAGTGGCAACATCTAAAATTAATTTAGGGTTCTCTTTACACAGTTCTTTTATAGCTCTTTTTCGCCATTTTATATCTATTCCTGCACTTAAAAAACGGTTAAGAAAATCGTACTTTGGCGCTATGTTATTGAACATAGCTGCTACTTGTTTTTTTTTACTTCCATCCTGCGAGTAAGGTTTTACACTAATATCCGCTTGCATAAGCCTATAATGAAGAAAAACGAAATATAAGTGTGTAAAGTTGCAGCATACAAAGTTACTATGCAGACCCTAAAAAAGCAAAATAAAACTAATACAATGTTATTTTACCTTTTTTAGTGTTGATATTCAATTACTTGCAAGGTTATACTTTCTATGAGTGGGATTAGTTTGATAGCTGCTTGCGTGAGGCATGCGGAGGGCGTGCGGTAGCACGGTGCGAAGCGAAGCGCAGTACCGAAGCGATAGCGCAGCCCGCAGCACGCCGACCTTGCTTGCATGAGCGCAGCGAAACGCAAGCAAGGACACGCCCAATTAACAAATGATACTATTTAATAATCTTTACTTGACATTTTACCGAAAACAAACTTATTTTGTAATGTAATTATTCTAGTCTTGCAAACCGTTGTTGAATTACAATCTGACTTGTTAGAAATAGAAGCCCCCGAGGTTTCTCTAATTGGGGTCAAAACCCAGCTATCTTTACCTCATTTTGCATGGTGTGTAGAAAATTGCCTTTCTCTTCGTTTTAGATATGACATTTTGAGAGAAAAATTTATTGGTCTCAATGATTTGAAAAAGTACAAAAAATGGAATTTACTTGGTTACCCAATCCATGATTACTTTGAGACTTACATCGCCTTTCCTGATATTAGCGAACCCAGTAAATTGATGGCTATCACTCGTAACTACGAACCTACACTCAATAAATACTTCCTCCCACAGTACAAAAATCAAGATTTTTTTGTGATTGTCTATAATATGGATTTATCGGAGATATATGGCAAAATTGATGAAACATTGTGTCATGCCCGTTTTACTCCACTTATGAGGACAAATGCCTTGCTACCTCCTCACAATTGAAATAACACTCTTTTTAACGAATTTTTGTTAATTGCGAAGGTATGAAGAAACCTACTATACTAGTCTGCAACGACGACGGTATTCTTGCACCAGGTATCATTGCTTTGGCTACTGCCATGAAAGAAATAGGAGAGGTCGTAATTGTAGCACCAGATAGCCCTCAGAGCGGAATGGGACATGCTATTTCTATCACTAAACCACTACGCTTAGAAAAATGCACTTACAAAGATGAATTTTGGGGCTGGCAATGTTCAGGCACACCTGCGGATTGTGTTAAGCTGGCACGCCAAGTCATACTCAAAAGAGAACCTGATATTTTAGTTTCAGGTATCAACCATGGCTCAAATGCTTCTGTAAATGTGTTGTATTCAGGCACAATGTCCGCTGCTATGGAAGGCGCTCTTTTTCATATCCCTTCTATTGGTTTTTCATTGTGTGATTATGCTTATGATGCAGATTTTTCAGCCTCAATGGAAATTGCTAAAATTATAGTACGAGAGACTTTACAAAAAGGTATGCCCAAAGGAACTTTGCTCAACGTTAATATACCCAAAGGACCTTTATCCCAAATTAAGGGTATCAAAATTACTCGACAGGCAGAAGCAAGATGGACCGATGAGATTAACGAACGAGTAGACCCCTACCAGCGCCCATATTATTGGCTTATGGGTTCATTCGAAGTATTAGACCATGGTGATGACACAGACCTGTATGCCATAGAACACAATTATGTATCTGTCTGCCCGATAAGATATGATTTTACAGCTCATCACGTAAAGCAAGAGCTTGCTCAATGGAATTTAACCTTATAGGCTTTAGGGTAGAAGTAAATTATTTGACAAATCTATATAAAAATTAATCGCACTTTTGGGCGTGTCCTTGCCCACGTCTCGCTGCGCTCGTGTGGGCAAGGTCGGCGTGCTGCGGGCTACGCTATCGCTT
>JANWVE010000130.1 GCA_025057675.1 Bacteroidia bacterium | reverse complement strand
ATAATCTCCTCTTGCAATAAATCCGATAAAAGTAACTTGGCAATTTTGTTATCTTCCATCAGATACTTGAATACAACGTCATACGCAGGGTTGGCAATTTTTATCATGATACAAAAATAAGAAAAACACGAGAGTTTTATTTTACGCTTTATCTTGTTTTAATTTGATTATGAGATATATACAAGGTTAAACTTTGAATATATAGACTTTTAGTAATCCATTAGCCTTAAATACCGAAGTTTTATCTTTTTTGTATTGATTTTCAGCATTTTACGGGATTAAAATGTATTTTTACATTGTTGAGTTTTGATTTTCAGGTACTTACAAAGTTGAGTTTCAAATAAGTGAGATTAGCATATTTGCCGCGTGCGTGAGGCATGCGGAGGGTGCGTAAGCAGTGCGCAGCACCGCAGCGATAGCGTAGCCCGTAGCACGCCGACCTTGTGGGCATACGCGCAGCGTAACGCAAGCAAGGACACGCCCAAAAAATAAACTTCATTCATTAAATAAATGTCCTATATGTTTAATAAAAGCCACTTTTGTTAAATTATTACAATTAGAGTATTATCCGAATATAATTTCGTGTTTTTTTGTAACAGTATAGTATAGTTTTCTATTTTTGTTGTCATGAATGAGTATTCGTTTAGTCTGTTGGGTATATTTCAAGTGATACGATATTATTGGAAAATGATTATTGGGTTTGTTATTGCAAGCAGTGTAATTGGGTTATTGGTTGCTTTTTACTTAAAGTCTTACTACAAATCTACTTGTTCTATTTATACTTTAGACCACAGAGCTATGGTAATGTCTTCCACCTTGGGAAGTACAGAAGTAGATGACAATATATTTTCTCCTTTGGGTGGTGCAAACCTTCGTATAGGTACTCCTGATGACGTAGACCAAGTTATGGGTGCATTGATGAGTGAAAAAGTGCGTATGCAGATTATTCAAGAGTTTGGATTATATCAACGGTATAATATCAACCCCTCACATCCTAAGGCAAAAGCAAAAATGCTGAGCATATTAGAAGATAATCTTAAGATTAAGCGTACGAGCTACAATACATTGGAAATATCTGTATGGGAAACCGAACCTGAACTAGCCCAAAAAATGGCTAACCGTTTTGCCTCTCTAGCTAACGATGTGTACAGCGGAATATTCAAAAATAATATGGATAAAATTGCCACAGCTATGCAGGAACAGTATCAAAAAAAAGCAATTGAAATTCATCAACTTTCAGATAGCTTAAATAAACTAAAAAAACAAAACTTGAATCCTGCTCATCAGATTGTTTTAGAACAACTACTCATTGCAGAAACCAAACAACTTTCTAAATACAAAACTGTACTTGAAATGAGTAAAATGGACAAAAAATATACATTAGACAACGCAATGGTATTAGACGAGGCACAACCTAATCCTAAAAGAGATAGACCTAAACGGTTATTGATTATTTTAGGTTTTGCTTTGAGTGGTCTTGGTATTGGGATATTATCTGCTACGATTAAATATAATCTCCATAAAACTCATGCTTAACTGGTACTCCAAGACAACTTTTTGGCTAAATATTTTTGTATTTGTCACAGCAATAGTAGGTATATTATGGACAGGAGAGGAGTTATGGGCTTTTTTACCCTTAGCTGCTTGTATCTCTTTTCTTGGGCTAACGAACTACCAGTGGGTTTATGCTACTGTAATTCTAAGTATTCCTTTATCAGTAGATAGGCTTATGCTAGATGAGACCGTGAGTTTAAGTCTTCCTTCTGAACCTATTCTTGTATTGTTGATGTTAATGATATTTGTTAAATTTGTACTTAATCCGCAGGTTGATCGTGCATTATGGTTGCATCCTATTACTCACTGGATTGTCTGGGGCTGGATATGGACTTTAATCTGTACCGTGTTTTCTACTCATGTTCTTGTATCACTCAAAGCTACTATCATGAAAACATGGACGATAACTGTATTTTTTTTTGCAACCTATTATGTTCTTAAAAAGTGGCGCAATGTACCTAATATATGGCTTTTGTACATAACTCCTTTAATTTTTGTCGTGATTTATGCTCTGGTTAGACATTTGGAGAGGGGTCTAACCTTTTATTGGAGTAGTTTTGTGATGTCTCCTTTTTACAAAAACCATGTTAATTACGGGGCTGCTGTGGCGGCTGTTTTACCTTTTATTCTTGTGAGCATATTTTCACGTTCATGGGTCAGATGGGTTTCTTTGATAGTATTTTTGTTGTTCTTTACTGCCATTTTATTCACTTACACGCGTGCTACCTACATTGCGATATTATTTTTACCTACTACTATTTTAGCGTATTATCTTAGAATCGTGCGATTAAGTGTTTTGGCAGTTTTGATAGGTACGCTTTTATTAACTGTTTATTTGTTGTATGACAACAATTATTTGATGTTTGCACATGGAGATAAATACACAGAATGGCATAAAAACAGCTTTGAGAAGCAAATTAGTGCTACGGCTAAGCTTAAAGATGTTTCTTCGGTGGAGCGTTTATATCGTTGGATAGCGGCTTATAATATGATTGTAGAACGTCCTGTTACTGGATTTGGTGCAGGGACGTTCATTTTTGAGTATAAAGGATATACCAACGCATTTTTTAGAACGGAGGTAAGTGCTAATATAGAGAATTCAGGTTTGCATTCTCAATTTATTGGTGCATTTGTAGAAGGTGGCATTTTAGGGGGCATTTTGTTTATAGGGTTAGTGGTGAGTGCTTTATTTCACTCTCAGCGGATATTTGTGCAAGTTTCCAAGAAAGAGAGAAAGTGGATTTTAGCTACGGGAAGTAGTTTTGTCATATTACTTATGCATTTACTTATTAATGATTTATTGGAGGTAGATGAAATTGGATCTTTGTTTTACATCAATCTTTCTGTTTTAGTTTATTTGGATATTCACAAGGGTAATGTATAGTTTTTTGGGCGTGTCCTTGCCCACGTCTCGCTACGCTCGTGTGGGCAAGGTCGGCGTGCTGCGGGCTACGCTCACGCTTCGGTGCTGCGCACTGGGCTAAAGCCCACCCTTCGCATGCCTCACGCAAGCGGCCAATAAACTAAATCCACTCATTCAAAATATAATCTTGTAAGTACTTGAAAATGAATGAAAAATAAAGTAAAATGACAGTACCTTAAACAAGATAAAAAATTTTAACCTTTTTAAGTAATTGATAATCAAAGTTAAACAAGATAAATCAAATGTGTGTATAAAAACCAAGTAAAACATCAAAACGCTGCTTGCGTGAGGGATACGGAGCATGCCGTTAGGCAGTGCGAAGCGTGAGCGTAGCACCGAAGCGAACGCGTAGTGCGCAGTAGCCCGACCCGAGCGCAAGCGAGGGACACGCCCAAAAAAGTAAAATCATCTTATTATGATACATTTTACTACCAAATGTATCTCAAACCGAAAAAAAACCGCCTGCCTTGATTAGACGCAAAAACATAACTTGTGTCAAAAGTATATGCCTGAGGATTATCTGGGGTTGGAACTACGTTACCTTCTGCATCAAAAATAACATTTTTGTCAAATGGATCGTGAGGGCGCGTAATACTATACACAGGAGGTACGTAGTTAAGTAAGTTTTTTATTCCTACAAACAGCTCAACATGCCCTTTGATTATCTCCCATTCTTTTGAAAATTGTACATTTTGTAAAGTCCAAATAGGCGAGTATAAGGGACGCGAGTCCAAAGGACCTAATAAGGGCATCTTCATTGGTCCGTATAAATTACCTGTGTAATCTACTGTAAAACCATATTTATTATGCTGGTAGCGAATACTCCACACTGTACTATAAGACTCTGTAAGTAAAGGGCGCTGCTTCTGCTGATTGCGTATAGAATATACATCTAACAAAGTAAAACCTAAGTTTGATGAAAAACCATTATCTAAAACAATGTTAAACGCAGTATTTATTCCTCTTGAAACTGCATAACCCTGTAAATTGTCGTAAATAATTTTGTCTGGATTGCTGTAATCAGGAATAATCTTATTCGTAAAATAAGTGTAGAAGGCATTTATATCAAAAGTAAAAAAATGTCTATCTTGGAGGTAGTTTTTATATGTGTATTGTGTTTGTGCAGTCCAAGAGATTTCAGGTTTTAGTTGAGGATCTATAACAAGCACTCTAGACCCTGTTAGTGCAGCATGCTCTTCCATGAAAATATTGACCACCCTAAACCCATTACCTGTATGCGCACGAATAGTATGTTTCTTATTGACAGATGTCCATTTATATGCTACTCTTGGACTGATAATGTGTTTATGTTGATGATGAAAATCATATCGTATTCCTATAAGTAGAGTATGTCGTAAATTTCTTTTATATTCATCTTGTATAAAAATACCTGGTAAGTAAGTTAAAATCGGTGCATTCAACAAAAAACTATTTCTATCCTTTTGGGTAGCCCATGTGTTATCATCATAAAAGGTATGGCGGTAACATGCACCTGTGGTCAAGAAATGCTTTTTGAATCTATTTTGGTAGACTAACTGTACAAAATGAATGTCTTGCCTAGCTATGAATAAAACTGTTCCATAAGCACTATTTTGATAATGGTATGTACTACTAAACTGCAATTTTACCTTGTTTTTAAGATGAGGAATATACAAGTTACCTATTAGTTCTGCTCTACGGGTATAAATGCTCTCACCATATATGCTATCGGTGCCTCTTAGTTGCTTATGCCATTGGGTTTGTCCCCCCCATCTATCTTCATAAATGTATCTGCCTAACAAAGTAAAAACCTCTTCGTGGGTTTTGTTTTGAAAGGTTATTTTATCCACGAGAGCTATTCTATGCTGTAAAGGAATGTCAGTAAAATTATCTTTATTTTTGTCATGAATGCGTTGATGGTGGAAATAATTAAGGCTAAATAAATTACATGTGTGATTTGTGATTTTTTTGTTTATTCCTATATCCATATTTGCATCTTGCCAAGTTGAAGAAAAAGCTTCTATACTGTATTTTGGAGATGTATCTGGGTTTTTAGTAATAACGTTAATCACTCCTGCTACTGCTTCTGAACCGTATAATGTAGAACCTGCCCCTCTTACTATTTCCACTCGCTCAATTAAGGAGGTTGGGATACCTGAAAGTCCATATACTGTGGCTAAACCGCTAACTATTGGCATACCGTCTATTAGTACCATTGTATAGGGTCCTTCTAAACCGTTTATGCGAATATTTCCTGTGCCGCACACATTACAATTTACTTGTGGGCGGATACCATTAACGTTTTGTAATGCCTCAAATAAGTTATTTGAGGGGTTACCTTGAAAAAAATTGTGCTGATATACCTCTATGGGGATAGGGCTTTCTGTTTTAGAAACAGGGTACATTGAACCTGATACAACCACTTCTTTAGTAAAAGTAGGAGACTCTTGTAAGGTAAAAATGATGGCAGTGTCTTTGTTTATTTTTATTTCTCTTTCCATTTTGAGATATCCCAAAGCTGCAATATGTATTTTGTAGTTTCCTTTGGAGAGGTTTGAAAAAACATATTTACCCTCATTGTTACTTATTGTGTTTTGTAATGCAGGTTCTAGATAAATAGATGCACACTCAACTGGTTTTTGGTGCATGTCTATTATTTTACCTTGCAGGGTGTATTGCGCTTTACTTTGGCTCATGTAGGTAGATAATAAAGTAACCAAAAATATATTTTTGAATAGACAAATAATATTTTTCATATTGCAAAAATACAAATTTAGATAAACCTAAAAAATAATTTAATCAGATTTTATTAGTTAATTTTTGGGCGTGTCCCTTGCTGCGCTCGGGTCGGGCTACTGCGCACTACGCGTTCGCTTCGGTGCTACGCTCACGCTCCGCACTGCCTAACGGCATGCTCCGTATCCCTCACGCAAGCAGCCTTTTGATGCTTTACTTGATTTTTATACACACATTTGCTTTACCTTATTGGATGTTGATTATCAAATGCTTACAAGGTTAAAAATTTTTACTTTGTTTTATTTATGCTCTTTTTACCTTGTTTTGTACGGATTTTCAAGCATATACAAGGTTAAACCTTGAATACATGGACTTTTGATAAACCTTTAACTTTGAATACGCAAGTTTTACTTTGTTTTATATTGATTTTCAAGGTTAAAATTGAATTTTATCTTGTTTATAGTTCATTTTGAGGTACTTACAAGGTTAAGTTTTGAATAAATAGACGTTAGTTTACTGGCAGCTTGCGTGAGGCATGCGGAGGGTGCGCAAGCAGTGCGTAGCGCAGCGTAGCACCGAAGCGATAGCGCAGCCCGTAGCACGCCGACCTTGTGGGCATACGCGCAGCGTAACGCCCACAAGGACACGCCCAAAAAATTTAACTTCAAAAAATTGCTCTTTGTGCAAAGAAAAAGTAACTTAATATAAGTTCTATGTTACAGAATGAGTTACAGAGATATTATCCTTCACTTCGCCTATTACATTTCCTTCAGGGCTAATACCCTGTAAGATTACAGTTACTAATTCATTGACCATTAAAGGATCATAGGGCATTTGCACTTTAATGTAATTTTCGGTAAATCCTACTATGTGATTACCTTCTAATTCTTGCTCAAAAAGGACGCAGTAGGTTTTTTGTAAATTTTGTTCATAAAAATATCGCCGTTTTTTTTCAGATAAGATAGTGAGCATACGATTACGTTTTTTACGTTCTGCAAAAGGGACTACGGGTTTAATAGAAAGGGCTTTTGTATTATCTCGTTCGGAGTAGGTAAAAACGTGTAAATAGCTCACATCTAATTCATTGATAAACTGATAAGTATCCAAGAAATGGGCTTCGGTTTCACTGGGAAAGCCCACAATTACATCAACGCCTATGCAAGCATGCGGCATAATAGACTTAATGTAATCTACACGATCTTTGTAAAGTTCTCTTTTGTATCTACGCTGCATGCGAGCTAAAATTTCATTATTACCACTTTGTAGAGGAATGTGAAAATGGGGCATAAAATGCCGACTTTGAGCTACAAAGTCAATTATTGTATTAGTTAATAGGTTAGGTTCAATCGAAGAAATACGTACTCTAAAATCCCCTTCTAACTCATCTATTTTTTGGATAAGGTCTAAAAAAGAGTAAGATAAGTTTTTGCCATAATCTCCGATATTTACTCCTGTGAGTACAATTTCTTTTACGCCTTGTGCAAGGATATACTTAGCATTTTGAAGTACATTTTGCAATGTATCGCTGCGGCTTGCGCCCCTTGCCAAAGGGATAGTACAAAAGCTGCAATGATAATCACATCCATCCTGTATTTTGAGAAAGGAACGAGTTCTATCACCAATGGAGTATGCGTCTGTAAAGTGCTTTATTTGTTTAATTTCAGATACGTGAATTTCAGGTTTAGAACGTTTTTCGAAGTTTTGGATAATGTCTAAAAGTTGGAATTTTTCTGCTGCGCCCAAAACTACATCTACTCCAGGGATTTGGACAATCTCTTCGGGTTTAAGCTGCGCATAGCATCCCACAATGATAATCAATGCGTTTGGTGAGAATTTTAAGGCTTGTTGTACGACCTTGCGGCATTTTTTATCTGCATGCTCGGTTACAGAGCAAGTGTTAATCACATACACATCTGCACCATTTTCAAAGTCTACCTTTTGAAAACCTGCTTGGGCAAACATTCGGCTTATAGTAGAAGTCTCTGAATAATTTAATTTACACCCCAAAGTATAGTAGCTAACCGTTTTATTCATGCTAAGTTAGTTGCAAAAATATGCAAAATTCATGTATATAGAATTTTTAATTTTGGGCGTGCCCCTTGCTGACGCAAGGGTCGGGGCATTCCGCACTACGCTTTCGCTTCGGTGCTTCGCTAACGCTTCGCACTGCCTAACGGCATGCTCCATG
>JANWVE010000012.1 GCA_025057675.1 Bacteroidia bacterium | reverse complement strand
TGCGAAGCGTAGCGCAGCACCGAAGCGATAGCGCAGCCCGTAGCACGCCGACCTTGTGGGCATGAGCGTCAGCGAAATGCCCACAAGGACACGCCAAAAAAATAAAACTGTTCACTAAATCCATATCTCTACTCCCTGTATAAAATATCAGTTACAATAAAACGGCATAAAATTTGTAGTGTTGCAAGAATTTCATATTTTTGGGATATGAAAAGCATTAAACAAGGTTTATATCAAACACAACAACAAAAACTATCTCCACAGCAAATTCAGTTTGTTAAGCTGCTTCAATTGCCTGTTACAGAATTAGAAGACCGCATCAGACAAGAATTAGATGATAATATGACCCTAGAAATGTCAGAAAGTGAAACCGAAGCAGATAATAATGAAGTAATGGATAATACTGATATGTTCCCTGTTACAACTAATCCAACAGATGACTCATCAGAAAGTGAACTCTCGGACGAAGAAAATATACCCGAAAATAATGAAAAAGAGGAGATAAGCTTAGAGGAAATCATGTCTTATGATGACACAGAAAGCTATAAAACTATACAAGACGATGAGGATAGAGATGAAATTCCTATCCCACAATATCAAACATTGATAGAAGATTTACAGCAACAAGTTAATCTACTACCTTTTACGGACACCCAAAAACAAATTGCAGAACTTATAATAGGTAGTTTAGAAGACGATGGCTACCTCAAAATACCCTTAGAAACTATACAAGATGATTTAGACTTTAAGAAAAATATAAAAGTGTCCATCTCTGAAATAGAGTATGTACTTGAAAAGATTCGTTATCTTGACCCTGTGGGCATAGCTTCACGTAATTTACAAGAATGTTTAACTACTCAACTAAAAGCTAAGCGCAGCTCAAAAAATGCCCAAGATGTTGATATGTGCTTAAAAATTCTCACGGATTTATTTGACGAATTCACAAAAAAACATTACGATAAAATCATTAAAAAGCTACATATCACCGAAGATAAACTCAAAGAATTGATTAAAATTATTACCAGCTTGAATCCCAAACCTGGAGATACCAGTACCGCGGCATCTATCCGAACTGACTATATCATTCCTGATTTTACCGTAACTATTGTAGATGATAATAAATTACAAGTAACTCTAAACAGTAAAAATACACCTGAACTCAGAATCAACCGAGAATACCAAGAAATCTTACGAGATTATGAGAATAATCCCAAAGCTACCCAAGCTATGAAGGACACAATAGCCCTTATTAAATCTAAAATAGAGTCAGCAAAATGGTTTATCGATGCCATTAAACAACGACAAAATACACTTTTGCTTACTATGAATTGCATAGCAGATATACAAAAAGACTACTTTCTAACAGGCGACGAAAGCAAACTCAAACCCATGGTACTTAAAGACGTGGCAGATAAAATAGGTATGGATATATCTACGGTGAGCAGAGTGGCTAATAGTAAATACGTAGAAACTGATTTTGGTACATTTCCCCTAAAACACTTCTTCTCCGAGGGCATTGCAACCGAAACAGGTGAAGAGGTATCTAACAAAGAGGTTAAACGAGCCTTAAAAGAACTAATTGATAACGAAGACAAACATAATCCTATCTCTGACGATGAGTTATCCCAAATGTTGCAAGATAGGGGTTACCAAATTGCTCGTAGAACCGTAGCAAAATATCGTGAGCAGCTGGGTATTCCCGTAGCAAGATTAAGAAAAACGATTTAATTCTATTTTTATGATTCAATTTCAAATTATCAGCAGGGGCGAAGATTTATCTACTATACAGCAAAGTTCTCTTGTAGACAATCTAATAGTCATAGACGTACATGTATATCAGTTCATTATACAAACCGATAAAACCCATATTGAGCATTTTAGCCTCTATATTGGAGAACAGAACGTAATGGAGCAGCTTAGTCAAAAAGTAGGTAAAGATAAGTTATCTCAATATATCCTGATTAAAGAAAACACTATCACTCTTGAGCCTTTTATGTACTTTGAAGACAGTGCTATCGGAGAGGTAGAAATCAAGATTGAGGTTAATCAAGAGGTATATTCAGAGATAGTATCTGTAGAGTCTCGCAGGGTAGATAAAAAACAATATGCTTTCATGATTGAAACTTTACACCGAGAGAAATTTGAACAAGATAAAGAAGATATCCCTCGTGAAATTCTGTTAAGCCGTTTAGAAGAAAATGTAAAACAATTTTATCAGTTTATTCAGAGTCATATTCCTACCTTAAAATGTGAAACTCAAAAAAACTATTATTTAGACTTATTTAACTCTAACGTTAAGATAGATAGCACGCAGGTCTATGAGTTGGTGAAAAAACCTACTCATCTTTATCTAAATGGAACTTTGTATCTCCCACGTCATATACAAACCTATTCCTATCAAGAAAACTACAATATTCCCGAGAACCAATACATATTACACAAAATTCTTGGCATCAAGCATAAGATATGGCAAAGAATATACTACATAGAGCAGCAAGAATTAAATTATCACAATCATGATTTGACATTTATTGAAAAAATAGTATTAGAAAGTATTCATCAAGAGAAACATGTCCTTCAAGAGTGTATAAACTATTTGCACAAACTTGTCAATGTATTCACAGAGTTAGGTATTCAACCTCAAAAAACTTTTCACTATAACACTGTTCGGAGTTTATATTCTTTACAAGGTAGCCTACAACAGTATTATACTCAAATTTTGGATACCTTACATAATATCGCTTTTTATCAACCGCAAACGGCAGCCACTATAAATGTTCGCAATAACTGGGAACTTTTTGAACAATTTACTTACCTATTTTTACGCAAAATACTTTCTCAGATACCTGGTTTCAAAGATTGTACGCATAAAATATATCCTAATCTTGAACAAAAAAACATTACCTTTATTAAAAATGAAGGCACAGAGAAAGAGGAACGTTTAGATTTGATTTATCATTTTGACCAAGTGGAAAATAATCCTATTGGCATGTTTCAAAGTATATATACTCAGCATAATTTAACCCCAGATTTTGTTCTCAAATATACCAGTAAGGCTCATAAGAAGTATTTTATCATGGATAGCAAATTCACTTTTTACAAAAATGCTGATGATAAAGCACGAGAACTTAAAGATAAATATCTCAATGCTTTCGTAACCGAGGATAACAAATACATAGATGGGGTTTTTGCCATCATACCGTATTACATGTACAAGTTAGAAGTAATGAATAACTATTATATCACTCAAAAACCGCGCAATTATCCTGTATATGGGTGGATATCTATACCTATCATGGAATTTTACAAGCATCAGCACCGTAACGTTATTTCGGATTTAATTAACTTGTAAGCGCTTGTATGGAAGCTATTCAGAGATGAGTATTTAATTAGGTTTCAATTCTTTTCTTGGGCGTGTTCTTGTTTGCGTTTCGCTGCGCTCATGCAAGAAAGGACACATCCAAAAAATAAAAATCTATCAGACTTGTGTAGAACTACTTTCTCTTTTTGTAATAGTTAATTTCGTGTTTTAATCCTTGTGCATCCTCTATAACAAACTTAACGCTACCAATCGGTAGAGTACCCTCACCTGCTACGAGAATATGATTAGCATCTTTGGTAATCCAAAAATACATATCCCCTTTGAATTGACTAAACCCACTTTCATTTAGTAAAGGTTTCAACTTCATACAATTTATCTTTCCGAATGTAGTTTTAACAACCTCATCTTTTTCATACAAAACCTTAATTGTAGATACTTTACGATCAACAAAAGCTTCTGTTTGGAATGTAGTCCCTATTGGTACGTCCATAGCGTTTTTGCATCTTAAAAAATAAAAGAAAGAAATCATATCTTGGCTAAACCTAGGCACCGCATAAGCAGTACTGCCGACGTAAGCTTTTTGGTTTCTTTGATCAAATAAGCAGTATTCAGTTACTCTGAACTTACCTTCGCTCAAATCTTTCTTAAAATACCAGGGGAATATGCCATCTATATCTACGTAGGTTTCATAACGGTCGATTACAGGGTACATAGCATCTACTGCGCCCTTGGTGGTCATAGTGGCAACAATATGATAACAGCTCCTTCCAGATACTTCTACAGGTTTAGGCATAACTTCCATGATTACCTTTCCTGCACTCATAATTCCATATTTTACCTTGTAGGTCAAGCGTTCTCCGTAGCCAAAGGCATCATATTCTAAATAGCGTAAAGGCTGTACTTTGTCCGAAGTAATTACTACTTCAGATAAGTCCATGAGTGGAATGCCACTATTATCATTTTTAAGAATGTTGTCTGTATTTTGTGCTTTGGTTATGAAGCTTATAATTAAGATGAGAAATACTATAAAAAACAATTTTTGCATAATAATACCAAAAGTACAAAAGATACGCCAGAGTTTTGAGTGATATTTAAAGCACATAATTGGATTGAGATATGTTTTTTTCAATTATTGTTAGATTTAGCTTTTTTGGGCGTGTCCTTGTGGGCGTTACGCTGCGCGTATGCCCACAAGGTCGGCGTGCTACGGGCTAACGGTGCTGCGCCCCACCCGCCCACCCCCTGGTCAAGGGTGAAAGTGTGGGCGAGGGGCTTCGCACCAAGCCTAACGGCTTGCCCTCCGCATGCCTCACGCAAAGAACCCTGCAAGTAAGCTAATCCCACTTATTAAAATTTAATCTTGTAAGTAACTGAAAATGAACATCAAGCAAGGTAAAAATATACTTTAATCTTGTAAATTATTGAAAATGAATACCAAACAAGGTAAAACTTGAATATTCAGGGTTAAAGAATTATCAAAAGTCCATGTATTCAAGGTTTAATGTTGTATATACTTGAAAATCAATATAAAGCAAGATAAAATAAACGCAATTCAAACAAGGTAAAAAATTTTAACTTTGTAAGCACTTGATAATAAGCATCAAACAAGAGCGAACGTATGTGTAAAAACAAGGTAAAATGTCAAAAGGCTGCTGCGTGAGGCATGCGGAGGGCGTGCGTTAGCACGGTGCGTAGCGCAGCGTAGCACCGAAGCGATAGCGTAGCCCGCAGCACGCCGACCTTGCCCACACGAGCGTAGCGAGACGTGGGCAAGGACACGCCCAAAAAAACCCTGAATAAGAAGTAAATTTTAAGAGTATTCAGTCAGATTAGTGAGATATTAAATTGGGGTTATTTTTAGGTTATTCTCTTTTGATATATTATTGTTTTTTGAGTATTTGTTGGTATCTTATAGGGTCATTAAGCACCTTGATAGCTTCGGATATTTCATTATCATGCTTAAAGCTTTGTTGGATCTTTCCACTTTCTAAATAATAGTGAAAAGCAAATTCCATTGCCAACAATTCTTTAATTTCTTTTTTGTAAGTTGTTACATCTTTTGTTTTCTCTGATTTAATTTTATGCTCTATGTTATCAATCTCAGCTTTGATGAGGTCATAGGTTTTATCTTTTTCAGCGGCTTTTCGTAGTTCTTTAAGTTTATTTTCCAAGGCAGTATTGTAGGAAAAATTCCTTTCGGATGCGAATTTAACAAATTCATTGTAGAGGTTATCGTCTATTTCAAATTCTCGGGGTTTAGCGATTTTATCATGGGTTTCTCTGTATTTGACGACGAAGTCAAAAAAGATGTTATGCCCTGCTAGGGCCTGTACCACTTCTGGATACTCTTCAGCTTTGATTTCAATATCTGGCATAATTCCGCCACCGTCATAGACTACACGTTGGTTTCGTGTTTTGAAAGCTTTTTTCATGCTATCGGGTATGGCAGTAGCTTTACCATTTGTTTTATGGCTGTAATCTAATTTTTGGATGCATCTACCGCTGGGAGTGTAATATTTAGCTGTGGTAATCTTTATTTGCGCGCCGTAGCTGAGCGGCAGGGTATTTTGAACTAATCCCTTTCCGTATGTTCTTTGTCCAATAATAACACCCCTATCTAAGTCTTGCATAACGCCAGATACAATTTCAGAGGCACTAGCACTATTTTCATTTACCAAAACAGCAATAGGAATTTCTAAATCCAAAGGAGTGTTTTCAGCAACATAAGTCCGATTTGAAACTTCTTGCTTACCTTTTGTGCTAACAATAGTCTCCCCTTTGTTTATAAAAAGGTTGGATATCATGATGGCTTGGTTGAGCAATCCGCCTGGATTTCCTCTCAAATCCAAGATAAGTTTTTTAGCTCCTTGTTTTTTAAGGTTAATTACGGCATCTTTAACTTCTTGTGCGGCATCCTGAGTAAAACCTGAGAGCATCAAATATCCTATATCTTCAGTAACCATTCCTACATACCGTACATTTTTAACTTTAATTTCTTCTCTTTTAAAGGTTTTAGTGATTATCTGCCCGTGTCTTTTGAGTTTTATAGTAACTTCTGTGCCTGCTTGTCCGCGAAGCATATTACGTACCTCGTCTGTCTTTAGACCCTCCGTGCTTTTGCCGTTTACTTCAATAATCTCATCCCCTACGTGAATATCATTTTTGTGTGAAGGTGAATTTTCATACGGTTCAGTAATAATGATTTTTTTATCCCTCTGACCAATGATAGCACCAATACCTCCATACTGACCTGTGGTTAAAAATTGATAGTCTTCTATTTCATTTTGGGGAATGTAGTTAGTGTAAGGATCTAAGGATTTGAGCATAGCGTCTATGCCTATACGGATAAATTCATTAGGTTCAATATCATCAACGTAATGCTCGTTAACTTGGCGGTATATTTTACCAAAGATGTCTATGTTTTTACTAATCTGAAAGTAGTTATCGTGTGTTTTGTCTAGAATGGAGATGTAACCTACGCTGCCGGCTAAAATCAAGCATAAGAAAGATATTATAGCAATTTTATGTTGAACTTTCATAATAAAATGATATCTATATTTATTACGCAAGATACGCAAAAAAGTGATAGGTTAGTTAAGAAAATTACAAATTTCATATAATATGTGAATTCTTTTTTGGGTTAATCATGTAAAATGAAGTAGTAGAATGTATTTTGTGGGTTATTAGTTTTGGATTGAGATTGTTATATTAGGTCTAAAAAATAATTTTATTTTTGGGCGTGTCCCTCGCTGCGCTTCGGGTCGGGCTACTGCGCACTACGCTCACGCTCGGTGCTACGCTGCGCTGCGCACTGCCTGACGGCATGCTCCGTATCCCTCACGCAAGCTGCGTTTCCATGTTTTACCTCATTTTTAGACATACATTAGCTTTTATCTTGTTTAACATGGGTTATCAACTGCTTACAAGGTTAAAATTTTTTACCTTATTTCAAGTGGGTTATTTTACCTTGTTTTACATTCATTTTCAAGCATATACAAGATTAAACCTTGAACGCATAGACTTTTTGCAATCCTTTAACCCTGATTCCCAAAATTTTACTTTATTTTGAACTGATTTTTAATGATTTACAAGGTAAAAATATATTTTTACTTTGTTTAGCATTCATTGTCATGTACTTACAAAGTTAACGTTTGAATAAGTGGGGTTAGTGTGCTTGCTGCGTGCGTGAGGCATGCGGAGGGCAAGCCGTCAGGCTGGGTGCGAAGCCTCTCGCTCACCCTCAAACTCTTTAACCAAGGGTGGGGCGTAGCACCGTTAGCCCGTAGCACGCCGACCCGAGCGCAGCGAGGGACACGCCCAAAAATAAACCTCATTCATCAAAAAAATTATTAGACTTACATTACTCTTCTACCTCACCTAGCTCACTTTTTAAGATATCTATAACAGCAAGAATGGTCTCCTCCTCTAACTCTGTTCTACGAACTAACTCCTCCACAGATAAAGCTAACACATCTCGGGCAGTATCACAACCGATGCGTTTGAGTTCATCTATAACCCACTCTTCAATTTCATCAGTGAATTCTATAAGATCTACATCTTCAATGTCTGCTTCACCTTCACGAAGGACATCAATTTCATAACCTAATAGCTTAGAAGCTAACTTGATATTTTGCCCATTTTTACCAATGGCTAAGGAGATTTGGTCAGGCGGAAAGTATGCTACAATTCGTTTTTCTTTTTCATGAACTATGATATTAGTAGCCTTAGCGGGTTGTAGGGAGCGCTGTGTCATAAGTGCTACATTAGTGCTAAAAGGAATTACATCTATGTTTTCACCTCTTAATTCACGAATAATTCCTTGGATTCGTGTTCCCTTTGTTCCTACGCATGCGCCTACGGGGTCAATACGGTCGTCATAGCTTTCTACGGTAACTTTGGCACGTTCGCCTGGGTCTCGTACAATGTTTCTGATTACAATTAGACCGTCTTGAATCTCGGGTACTTCTATTTCTAACAATCTTCTCAAAAACAAAGGGTCTGCTCGGGATATAATCACTTTATACTGATTGTTTTGATGTTGTATTTTCAAAATAACCGCACGTATTAGATCTCCTTTTTTGAAATTATCTTTGGGTATCCACTCGCTACGGGGCATAATCAGCTCATACCAAACACCTGTTTCTGCTTGATGCTTTACTAAAATCTCATTTTTGTTAATTTGATGCACTTCACCTGTAATTACCTCACCCACTATTTCCTTGTAATACTCGTTCATACCGATTTGCTCGATATCCTTAATTTTTTGCGACAATATTTGCTTAACTGTACTAATCACCCTACGCCCGAAGCTATCAAACTTACGAACAATAGCTACCTCCTCTAAAAGCTCATAATCTTCATCTATCTTACGTGCTTCTGAAAGGGGAATTTCAAATAGTTCATTTTCAAAATCATCATCCGCCACGACGGTACGAACATGCATAGCCTGCACGTCACCTTTATCTACATTGACAATTATCTTGAAAGGTTCATCTGTACCGAACTCTTTTCTAAGCATGTACCTAAATACATCATTGAGAATGCCTGTAAAAGTAACACGGTCAATGTTTCTACTTTTTGCAAATTCATGAAATGTTTCTATCAACATTTCAGTAGTAATTTCATTTTGTTTTTTTCGTTTTGCCATAGTTATAGAATGATTTTTGCGCTTTCAATTTCAGAATACATGAATGTTTTTTGGGTTAAAGGTACTTTTTTCTTTTTATCTCCGCTGATTTCAAGCGTAAAGTCTTCTTCTCTTGTACTTACTAATTTTCCTGTGTATATTTCTTCTGCACTAATTTTTACTTCCATTTTTCTGCCTACATTTCTTGCAAATTGGCGAGGTAGTAGAGGTCTATCTAAGCCTGGGGAGCTCACATCTAGCCGATACAATTGCTTGAAAACAGGAGAACCTTCTAAAACTTTTTCATACAAAGTACTGATATAACTGCACTGCTCTAAACTAATTCCAAGATCTGTGTCTATATATGCTAAGACTATGTATCCATTTCGAAAAGGTCTTACTTTTACCTCTACGATAAAGTACTCTGGTTTATCAGAAAGGATATTTTGTAACAGTTCAAAAGCTATCTGTGTTCGTTCATCTATACTCATATAGATTGGGTTAAGAATGAAAAAAGAGGGGCTTATGCTCCTCTTTGTTAAGAAATTGAAGTTGCGGCAAAAGTATAGAAAAGTTTTTAATTATCCAAGATAGGGTAACAGGAATTTTGTTTTTGAGGTTAAAAATTTTGGAAATAGTAAATAGTAATATAAGGTAAAGATATTTTTTGGGCGTGTCCTTGCTTGCGTTTCGCTGCGCTCATGCAAGCAAGGTCGGCGAGCTGCGGGCTGACGGTGCTACGCCCCACCCGCCCACCCCCTGGTCAAGGGTGAAAGTGTGGGCGAGGGGCTTCGCACCAAGCCTGACGGCTTGCCCTCCGCATGCCTCACGCAGAGAACGCAGCAAGTATGCTAAACCTATCTATGAAAACTTTTACCTTGTAAGTGCCTGATAATGTAGTTTGAGCTTCCTAGCTCAAATAAGTAAATAAACACACAATTACAAACATAAGGACTATGTATTCAAGTTAAAATGTTACAAAAAGTCCATGTATTCAGGATTTAACCTTGTACATACTTGAAAATCAGTGTAAAACAAAATAAAACGAGCGCAGCCTAAACAAGATAAAAAATTTTAACCTTGTAACTACTTGATAATCAATATTAAATAAAGTAAAGCAAATGCATGCATAAAAATAAGGTAAAACATCCAAAGGCTGCTGCGTGAGGCATGCGGAGGGTGCGTGAGCAGTGCGTAGCGCAGCGAAGCACCGAAGCAATAGCGCAGCCCGTAGCACGCCGACCTTGCCCACACAAGCGCAAGCGAAGTGTGGGCAAGGGCACGCCCAAAAAAACGAATTATTAAACCCCGATGTAAGCCTAATAGTACTATCAAAGTATTTTTTAAGCATGTGAATTTGATTTTAGAAATAAGTGTTGTAGTTTTACGGCTCAAATTTGAATATAAAACAAAATATGCAAAGAGTAAAGTATAAGCTCAGTCCCCACATGATAGCGTGGATTTTACACAGGTTATCTGGTATAGCCATCGTATTATACCTCGTTTTACATGTATGGGGCTTAAAAGCTCTGGCTCAAGGACCTGAGCAGTTCAATCATCTTATTGCGAAGTATCATCTGCCTGCTTTCAAAGTGGGCGAAATTCTGCTATTAGCAGCATGCGCATATCATGCGTTTAATGGTTTTAGAATTGTTTTAATAGATTTATTAGGCTGGTCTAATAAACAAAAAAGAATGTGGTTTGTAGCCGCAGGATTAGCATTACTTATTGTAATTGTGGGAGGATATCCTAGTTTAATGGCTATCATCGGATAAAAGAGGAGGAAAGGAATATGAAAAACTATCAATACGGACAATCTTCAAAATCTAATGCGTTTAATTGGTTTTTTCATAGAATATCAGGAACATTGCTGATTTTTTTCTTAGTTACTCATTTCTGGATACAGCATTACAATACTTCTACACAATCGGTAGGACATAAATCTATCAGCAGTGCTGAAATTGAGAAAGTTAGTCAAAATATGAAAGAGAATACTCTAGGTTATCCTGATGAACATAAAATTACCCCCTACGACCGTGTCATGCACCGATTAAAAAGCCCTGATTATGCTATATTATGGAAAGCTTTTAATATCCTATTCTTAGTATTTGCACTTCATCACGGTTTTTACGGAATGACAAACATCATATCTGACTATGTACGAAACGGTACTGCCCGCGCTATTGCTATTACAGCATGTTGGTTATTAGCTGCAGGCTTGTTTGTCATTGGAACATACTCTACTATTGTAGCAGGGCTAGACTTGGGAGAAAAAGCAACTGCATGGCTTCCATAATACGAGGTTTGAACTTATCTGCATTTAACTTGTTTTTAGACGTAGAATAAAAGAACATAAGAATACAGAAAGTATGATTATAAACCACGATGTCGTGATAGTAGGCGCGGGTTTAGCAGGGCTAAGAGCTGCTATTGAAAGCGCCGAAAAGTACAATGTAGCAGTAGTGAGCAAGTTGCATCCACTACGCTCCCATTCAGGTGCAGCCCAAGGCGGAATTTGTGCAGCTTTAGGTAATGAAGAGGAAGATAACTGGGTATGGCACGCGTTTGATACAGTGAAAGGTGCTGATTATTTAGGCGATCAGGATGCTATCGCCCAAATGTGCTATGACGCACCTAAAACTATACGAGAAATGGAACACTTCGGCGTTCCTTTCTCTCGTACAGAGAAAGGACTAATTGCACAGCGCCCCTTTGGAGGACATACGCGCAATTTTGGCGAAGCCCCAGTCCGCAGAGCATGCTACGCGGCAGATAGAACAGGACATGTGTGCTTACACACGTTATATGAGAACTGTATAAAACGAAATGTACGCTTTTACCCCGAAGTGCAAATGATAGACATTATCATCAATGAGGATGGGGAGTGCGCAGGAATTGTAGCCATGGACATACGTTCAGGAGAGATACATATCTTTCATTCCAAGATTACTATGATGGCTACAGGCGGAATTGGGCGTATTTATCAAACTACCTCTAACGCACACGCAAATACAGGAGATGGGGTAGCTATTTTGCTTCGGAACGGTCTACCTGCCGAGGACATGGAATTTGTTCAGTTTCATCCCACAGGCTTGTATCGATTAGGCATTTTAGTTACCGAAGGTGCAAGAGGTGAAGGGGGTATTTTACTCAACAATAACGGTGAGCGTTTTATGGCAAAATACGCCCCCACAGTAAAAGACCTCGCTCCTCGTGATATGGTGTCCCAATGTATTTACAAAGAAATTCAAGAAGGTAGAGGTATCAACGGACAACCATACGTACATTTAGATTTAACGCACCTCGGTTTAGCAGAAATAGAGAAAAAACTTCCCGAAATTGCCACTTTTGCTAAAATTTACCTTGGGGTTGACCCTTCTAAAAATCCGATTCCCGTAGCACCCACTTGCCACTACGCTATGGGAGGAATACCCACTGACATTAACTGCCATGTACGCAGTAATGAAGGAGATGGAATTGTAAAAGGACTTTATGCCGCAGGAGAGTGTGCTTGTGTGTCTGTACATGGTGCTAATCGTTTAGGTACAAATTCATTGTTAGATTTAGTTGTATTTGGTAGACGTGCCGCATTAGAAATTTTGAGAGAATTAGAAACCGAAGGCACTAAAAAACCTTACTTACCCAAAAATGCTGACGCAAAAATCAAGAATAGAATTAACCAAATATTTGCTAACAATGACGGTGAAAGTGCAGCAATTGTTCGTGAGGATTTACAGAAAATGATGACTAAGTGTGCTAGTGTCTTCCGTACTGAGGAGGTTATGCAGGAGGGCGCCAAAGAACTGCCCGAACTACGCAAACGGGCAAGAAAAGTTAAAATTAAAGATAAAGGCAAAGAATTTAACACTGACCTGATGGAAGCGTTAGAATTAGAAAACTTAGTCACTATCTCTGAGTCTGTACTTTTGAGTGCTTTGAATCGCAGGGAGTCGCGCGGGGCGCAGGCACGAGTGGACTATCCCGAGCGTGATGACGCTAACTGGATGAAACACACATTCTTTTACACAGATGATAACGGACATACAGAAATTAAATATAGACCTGTCAACATGGCATTAGCTGAAAGTAATGAAGAGTATGCAGATAAATTCAAACCTCGCGTAAGAAAGTACTAAACAAAACATCTAAAATTAAATACTCGATGCGACCCGATGTACTAACTGGGTCGCTTGTTTTTTTGTAAAAAAGTAGTATTAGAGTTCTTTATTTTGATAGATTTTTTGGGCGTGCCCCTTGCTGACGCAAGGGTCGGGGCATTCCGCACTGCGCTTCGCTTCGGTGCTTCGCTAACGCTTCGCACTGCCTAACGGCATGCTCCATGCCCCTCACGCAGATGACATAAGCAGTTATGTCTTTACCTTGTTTGAGCTTGAAGTACAAGTACTTACAAGCTAAAACTTTGCATGAATTACATAGAAATGGATTTTTCAGAGATTCTTTGCGTGAGGCATGCGGAGGGTGGGCGTTAGCCCAGTGCAGAGCGAAGCGTAGCACCGAAGCGTTAGCGTAGCCCGTAGCACGCCGACCTTGCCCATACAAGCGCAGCGAAGTATGGGCAAGGACACGCCTAAAAAACACTTAATAAACTTAATAACTAATTCATACCTATTTTTTGTAAAAAGAAAATAGACTCAATATAATATGCTACATTTGAGTTCTCAAACTTTGAACTTGACTTTTGAAAGAATACCTTAACTTTGCGCAAAAACATGAAAAAAGTTCATTTTATCGCTATCGGCGGAAGTGCTATGCATAGCATAGCTATCGCACTGCATAAACTCGGTTATTATGTAACGGGTTCCGATGACGAAATTTATGACCCCGCCAAACACAAACTATCACAAGAAGGTCTACTACCCCCTAAAATAGGTTGGTTTCCTGAGAAAATACATCAAGAATTAGACTTCGTAATACTAGGTATGCATGCAAAACCCGATAACCCCGAACTTTTACGCGCTCAAGAACTGGGAATTAAAATCTATTCCTACCCTGAATTTATCTACGAATTTAGTAAAAACAAACACAGAGTAGTAATTGCTGGTAGCCACGGCAAAACTACTATAACCGCTATGGTTATTCATGCTCTTCATCAATGCAATAGAGAATTTGATTATCTTATTGGTGGTGAGGTTAAGGGTTTACCTTATTCATGCCGTTTATCTGAAGATAGTCATTTAATTATCATAGAAGGGGATGAATATCCTGCCAGCTGCTTAGATAAACGCCCTAAAATGCGTGTTTATCAACCTCATATACTGTCTATTTCTGGTTTATCCTGGGACCATGCTAATGTGTATCCTACTGAGGAGATTTATTTGCAACAATTTAGAGATGCCGTACAAGCACAAGTTAGAGGTACAAATTTAATTCTCAATGCTGACGATAAAAAAACTAAAAAATTAGAAGAATTACAGGTCAAAGATAGCCATGTAATTTTATACGAAACTCCTAAATACAAGGTCAAAGACAACACTTATTACTACCTTTTTGATGATGAAGATGTTCCTACTCGAGTCATTGGTAAACATAACATGAGCAACATAGAAGCTGCCTATCGTATATGCAGAAAATTATCTGTACCTGCTGATGAATTTGTCAAAGCCATTTCAACTTTTGAAGGTACAGGAAAACGCCTAGAAAAAATCTATGACACTGAAAACATAATAGTATATAGAGATTTTGCCCATGCACCTTCCAAAGTAAAAGCAAGCCTTGACGCAATATATGAACTTTATCATCGTACTTCTTGGAGTTTTACGCAAGGGCATAAAATAGCAGCTATCTTAGAACTTCATACGTTTAGTAGTTTGTCCCCGAGTTATCTTCCCCAATATGAGGATAGTCTCAAACAAGCAGACTACAAAATTGTATATGTAAGTGAAAACGTAATTGCTAAAAAAGGTGAAAATATAACTGACATATTCATCCAAGACGCTTTTGGAGATAGAAAAATTCGGGTTTGTAGAAATCCTGCACAGCTAGCCGAGACCTTACAAAATATTCAAGAAAACAAAATTGCGTATTTATTTATGTCCTCAGGTACTTTTGATAACACTGATTTACTCTCCCTAATCAGAAAATAATCAGATTTTATTTTGGTCTTTTTGAGAAATGTAGTATATTTGAGCATTGTTTTACAAAAGCAATATGGCACTTCAAATATCATCGGATTGTATATCTTGCGGAGCGTGCGAACCAGAATGCCCTAATACAGCTATTTACTCAGGAGGTACAGAGTTTGAATACTTCGGAAAGAAATTTGAAGCCTTAGCTTCAGATATATTCTACATAGTACCAGAAAAATGTACAGAGTGTATAGGTTTTCATGAAGAGTCTCAATGTGCGGCGGTCTGTCCTGTGGATGCTTGTATCCCTGATCCAGAATTTCCTGAAGACCGTTCTCAACTTTTAGCCAAAAAGGTGCATTTACATGGTTCATAAATGTATGTAAAATAGGGAGCAAGTCCAGCATGTTTGTATGCTGGACTTTTTAGTTGTCCTGACCTGATGTTTCATCTTACTTTTTTGGGCGTGTCCCTTCGCTGCGCTCGGGTCGGGCTACTGCGCACTACGCGTTCGCTTCGGTGCTACGCTGCGCTTCGCACTGCCTAACGGCATGCTCCGTATCCCTCACGCAAGCAGCTTTTAGATGTTTTACCTTGTTTTTATACATGCGTTTGCTTTACCTTGTTTAATGCTCATTATCAAGCACTTGCAAAGTTAAAATTTTTTACCTTGTTTGAACTACCCTCATTTTATCTTGTTTTCTGTTCATTTTGAGGTACTTACAAGGTTAATCTTTGAATAAGTGTAATCAGTTTATTAGCAGCTTGCGTGAGGCATGCGGAGGGTGCGTGAGCAGTGCGCAGCACCGAAGCGATAGCGCAGCCCGCAGCACGCCGACCTTGTGGGCATGAGCGCCAGCGAAACGCCCACAAGGACACGCCCAAAAAATTAAAAACCAACCTTTTTTGAAGATGACTTTTTGTGTAAAGAAAAAATAGACTTGATATATATCTAAAAAATTTCGCTGATTTTGAGTTTGCACACCGTTCAACTCTGTAAAAGTTTTTCTATTACTTCATCTATTTGCTGAGGTGAGTAGTCCTGTATGACAGAGATCGCCCTCTCATGTAGATGCCACAATGTACCTTTTATGTGCTTGATTTCATCTAAATTGTGAGTAGACATTATTACAGTTTTGTTCTCATTTTGGATAATATCATGCAGAAGATTAAAAAAAAGCTTTTTTTGCCTAATATCCAAGTGTTGAGTGGGTTCGTCTAGCAACAGTAGCGGGGTGTTTTGAGCTATTTTTTGCGCTAACCAGACCCTCTGTGCCTCTCCTCCTGATAGATCTTGTATTTTTTTATGCTTGAGGGTATCGGTTTGAGTAATAGCTAAGGCATATTTACAGCGTTCAATGTCTTCTTGGTTATATTCCCAAAATGTAGGACGATAGGGATATCTGCCCATAAGGGTAATTTCCCATACGGTGAGAGGTATAGAGATAAAATTGTGTTGAGAGAGCAGGGCAACTTTTTGAGCCATTTCTCTTGTAGATAAAGATTGAATGTCATTACCTTCTATGTATATTTTTCCTTGATATTTGATATTTCTGATAATAGATTTGAATAAAGAAGTTTTACCGCTACCATTTAGACCAGTAAGAGCATAAAAAATACCTCGTTGTGCCTGCAACGAGATATTTTTCAAGATGTGTTCTGTTCGGTAGGATATAGATACGTCTTGTAAATTAAGAATCGGGTTAATACTCATCTTCGGGGAAAAAGAAGTCTTCATCTGTGGGGTAGTCTGGCCAGATTTCTTCTATGCTTTCATAAGGCTCGCCGTCATCTTCAAGTTCTTGTAGGTTTTCTATGACTTCTAAGGGTGCCCCAGAACGAGTTGCATAATCAATTAGCTCCTCTTTGGTAGCTGGCCATGGGGCGTCCTCTAAATAGGAAACTAGCTCTAATGTCCAGTACATAGTATTTTTTTCAAAAAGTGGTGCGAATATAATAAAAAAAGTAATTCAAACAACAATTTATTTCATGTTTTGTCAGAACGCAAAGACCTTGGCAGGTCGTCAGAGTCTATTTATTCAAAGCTTTATCTTGTAAGTACCTGAAAATGAATGCCAAAAAAAATAAAAACCCATTTTTAACCTTGTAAATTATTCAAAATCAATTCAAAAACAAGATAAAACTTGCGCATTCAGGGTTAAAGAGATGTAAAAAATCCGTCTATTCAAAGTTTAACCTTGTATATGCTTGAAAACCAATATGAAAAAAGTAAAATAGTAACACTTGAAATGAGGTGAGAAATCTTAACCTTGTAAATACTTGATAATCAATCTCAAACAAGGTAAAGCAAACGTATGTACACAAGCAAGGTAAAATATCAAAAGACAGCTTGCGTGAGGCATGCGAAGGGTGCGTCAGCAGTGCGGAGCGAAGCGAAGCACCGAAGCATCAGCGTAGCCCGTAGCACGCCGACCCGAGCGCAGCGAGGGACACGCCCAAAAATAAAATAGCTTATTAGAATTTAATAAATCACCCTGCTGCTTATTTTACTCTATCTTTCCAACTATGACGATTATTGCCCTTGAAAAATTGATATATCTTTCCGAACAAAGGGTTGCGTTTTTTCTCTAAAAATTGCAAACGAGGTTGTAAATCTTCCTTTTTAACTAAGAGCTTAGTTTTGTCAAATATAGCTTCCTGTCGGCTGGTAAAAGTAAAATCATAATCTTTACTCATGACAATCGCTTCTTCGGGACATACTTCTTCACAATATCCGCAGTAAATGCATCGTAACATATTGATTTCAAAAGTAAGCGGATAGCGTTCCTTTTCATCATTTGTTTCTGCTGCTTGCATAGAAATAGCCAAAGGAGGACAAGACCTCGCACATAAACCGCAAGCTACACAACGCTCTTTATCCTTTTCCATCACTAAAACAGGGCGACCTCTAAATTCATCGTTAGGGGTCCATTTTTCCTCAGGATATTCTACCGTAACCGATGGCTTGAACATCATCTTAAAAGTGTAAGCCATACCCTTAAAAACTTCTATAAAATGGACTTTATGATGCCATGCTAATTTTCTTTCATCGGGGTTACCTTTTTTTATGCCCATATTCAGTTTAATTACTCTACAAGTATACACAAAATTTGAACATCAAAATTCCAAAAACACTTTTTTTATTACAACGGATTGATTACTAACTAATTCAAAATATCACCCACTTTCCTCTATGCTATTTATAGTTTGAATTTCAGCCCTGTGTGAATACTTAAAAAGTAAATGTTGAATAAACGCCTTGCAGCGGCTGTATTAGCCACTTCTTGGGAAGTAGTTTCTGTCTGATTTACGGTTATATCCCGTATAGTATAACCATTAGAGCAACCAATATCCAGTATAAAATTATCGTTAAGTCTAAAATGGTATCCTATACCTACATTAAAGCCCCATAGTGCAGAGGAGAATATTCTTTGTCTATTTCTGTATGTGTTACCCATAGGAATGGTGTTTTGGGATAAGTCTGGTAAATTGTAAGCGATAATAGCAGGTTGGTTTGAAGCATACGTACCTGTGTACCAAATGCGTGAGCATTCAAATTGTAAATAGCCCCCGTAAGGCACTTCTCCAAAATTTCCTTCTCCAAAACTAAATACTCTACCTCCAAAAGCAAGTTCAAAAGCATCCAATCTTGCCACAGCTCGGTAGGGTTCATAGCCAGGATTTTTGAACCTATACGCTTGCTCTAAAAAATAACTTGTATGTAAATATTGAGCTCGCAAAGTAAGTAGCCCTTGGTCGGTCGCTATTAAGCCTCCTTCTAACATGTATCTCATATTTACGTTTACCATGCTGGGTACTTTATCTCTATTTGAAACAGGGATAAAGTTAACTCCTCCCCCTACCACAAAAGGATTTTGTCCTTGCAAGGTAGTAAAGCACAGCCATCCCAATAACCAAAGCCATTTTTTTTGCATATACAAAAATACATATTTTATCTATTTTTGTAACTGTTTTAAAGCCATTTTGGGTCATGCTCTCATCTATTAGTGTAAATAATGTCCATAAGATTGCCGATAAAATTAAGGGGCATCCATGCAACATAGTCATTACTACACATCACAAGCCAGATGGTGATGCTATGGGTAGTACTTTGGGTTTGTATCATTATCTTAAAAAGTATCATCATAAAGTTATAGTTATGCCTCCGAATGATGGGGGTAGATATCTTCATTTTTTACCTGGACACGATGAGGTTATTTTTTTTGAGGATAATCCCGATCAAGGTAAAATTTTATTATCCCATGCGGATATCATTTTTTCTTTGGATTATGGACATCTCTCTCGTGTTAATGAAATGGGTGATATTATCGGTCAATCTTTAGCCATTAAAGTTATGATAGACCATCATACGGACCCACAGCCTTTTAGCCACTATCAATTATGGGATGAACATGCTGCGGCTACTTGTCAATTAGTTTATCATTTTATAGAAACGCTAGAAGATACAGACAAAATAGATGCTACTATTGCCACTTGTTTATACACAGGAATTGTAACAGATACAGGTTCATTTAGATATCCTGCTACCACACCTCACTTACACAGGATAGTGGCTAAGCTAATGGAAACAGGTATGAAGCATCATGTAGTTCAAGAAATGCTGTATAACAACTCTTCACTTAATAGATTGCAGTTTATAGGGTACTGTTTATCTAAAAAGCTGACGGTTTTACCTCAATACCGAACTGCATACATAGCGGTTACGCGTGAAGAACTTGAACAGTTTAATATCCAGACGGGCGAAACAGAGGGTTTAGTTAATTATGCGTTAAGTATTGAAGGGGTAATTTTTGCTGCTTTAATTATTGATAGGACAATTAAGGTAAAATTAAGTTTTCGTTCTATGGGGGACTTTCCTGCGAATGAGTTTGCAGCCAGGTATTTCAAAGGTGGTGGGCATTTTAATGCTGCGGGTGGCGAGAGTGAGGATAGTTTAGAGCGTACGATAGGGCGTTTTCTTGACGCTTTACCGAGTTATAGGCATATTTTATCGCTTTCTGTGTAGGATTTTTGGGCGTGTCCTTGTGGGCGTTTCGCTGCGCTCATGCCCACAAGGTCGGCGTGCTACGGGCTAACGGTGCTGCACCCCCTGGGCAAGAGTAAAAGCGTGGGCGAGGGGCTTCGCACCAAGCCTGACGGCTTGCCCTCCGCATGCCTCACGCAAGCGGCTATCAAACTAATTCCACTTATTCAAACCTTAACCTTGTAAGTACCTCATAACGTAGTTTGAGCTTCCTAGCCCAAACAAATAAACCCATAACTACAAAGCTTAAACTTGGATATACGGGGTTAAGGCGTTATCAAAAGTCCATGTATTTAAGGTTTAACCTTGTACATACTTGAAAATCAACGTAAAACAAGGTAAAGTAACAACATTTGAAACAAGGTAAAAAAATTTAACCTTGTAAGCTGTTGAAAATCAATATCAAATAAGGTAAAGCAAACATAAGTATAAAAACCAAGTAAAACATCAAAATGCAGCGTGCGTGAGGCATGCGGAGGGTGGGCATTAGCCCAGTGCGAAGCGCAGCGAAGCACCGAAGCGTTAGCGTAGCCCGCAGCACGCCGACCCGAGCGCAGCGAAGGGACACGCCCAAAAAAACTATCACTTATCTATCTAAAGTGTTTTATATCCATGATTGAGCCACTATTGCAAAAAAAAAGCCGTCAAAACGGTCCAAAAATCCACCATGCCCAGGTAAAATTTGACTACTATCCTTGACATTTGCCTTTCTTTTAAGAGCAGACTCTAATAAATCCCCGATGGGCGTACAAATCGCTGTTATTACACCTATCCATAAATACTTTACCTCTTTTACAAGGCCAAACATGAATGCACAAAAAATTGCTATTCCACAAAATATAAAACTTCCTATTAAACCCTCCACCGTTTTTTTAGGACTAATTCTTGAAAATAAAAGATGCTTGCCTAAATACTTGCCCACAAAATAAGCACTTATATCACTCACCCATACTACCAAAACCACAAATAAGGTACGAAAATAAAACGGATTGCTTTTAGATAAAAAAAATACAACTGACATAGGCACAGATAAATAAATAACTCCCAATAAAGTATGGAGCATTTGCTCATGTCTTACCTTATCGGCAAAGAGTAACATCAAAGCACTGTAAAAAATGAACAAAATCTGATAGTGCTGACAATGAAAAATACTCTCGTTCGCACTTGTAACAATCAAAAAAATACAAATAACCATATACAACCATAAAAAACAAGGTAAAAAAAACATTCTTTTCCATTCCCATACGCACACAATACCGATAACTACCCATAAAAAATAGTATGAATAAATATGCGCAGTCAGTAATAGAATAAAAACCGTTCCACCCAACAATCCTGTGAGTACTCTTAGAGTTAAATTACTCATACCGTATGTCTGAATACTGTTCTAAAATATGCCTTGCGTCTAAAACAAAATCTGTGGGTACATATAATTTGTACTCGTTTTCCTCTTCAATGAGTTGCGCGGGCATTTGGGCATCTTGTAAAATAACGTAAAATTTATGAGCTATATCGTAGTTGTGATGTGTAAATATACTTTTCCAATCTTTTTTATTTAGCATACGCTTACCATTTTGGCAAATATATCATGCTGTGTAAAAAAAATCAAGCAGTGGTGGTATTCTACACAATACATATCGTCTTTTAACTTTACACATCATTTATTTTGTTTTGGGTTACAAAAGCTATCCTAATTTTACCCTGAATTTATGAAAGCACGTTTTTTCTTTTTCTTTTTACTATTGAGTTTTGTAGTATTTTTGGCTTGTCAAAAAAAACAAATCAAGGTTACTACTGAAAAAGCCACTTTACGAGATATTACTGAAACTGTAACTGCATCAGGTAAAATACAACCTGTGGTAGAGGTAAAAATTAGTCCTGATGTTTCAGGAGAGATTGTGGAACTTCCTGTGTACGAAGGGCAAGAGGTAAAAAAAGGGCAGTTAATTGCTCGTATCCGTCCTGATAATTATCAAGCGGCGCTCGAACAAATGCAAGCTTCTCTTAATACTGCAAAAGCGGATTTAGCTAACGCAAAAGCAGCCTTATCCCAAGCAGAAAGCCGATTAGCTGCTGAAAAAGTTAATGTAGAAAGAAGCAGAAAACTATTTGCTGATAAGGTCATCAGTCAAGTAGAAATGGATAATGCCGAATTAGCCTATAACATAGCAATTTCACAGAAAAACTCAGCAGAGCAGCAGGTAGAAGCGGCTAAATATCGTATAGAAAGTGCAGAGGCTAGCTTAAAACAAGCGCGAGAAAATCTCAACAGAACTTCTTTGTATGCACCCATGAGCGGGATTATCAGCAAACTTTCTGTAAAATTAGGAGAACGTGTAGTAGGAACTAGTCAAATGGCAGGTACGGAAATGATGCGGATTGCTGATCTTACCCAAATGGAGGTTAAAGTAGATGTCAATGAAAATGACATTGTTAATGTTTCTTTACATGACTCCGTCAGAATAGAGGTGGATGCTTATACAGGTAAAACTTTTGCAGGGCGAGTTACAAACATTGCTAACTCTTCAAATAATCTTAACCCTGGAACTGCTTCCACAGACCAAATAACTAATTTTGAAGTGCGTATCTTAATCTCTTCGCATTCTTACAAAGAAGTCATGAAAGAAAAAAATAAAAAGATATCTCCATTTTTGCCTGGCATGTCTGCTAACGTGGAGATATACACTAATACGCTTAAAAATGTTTTGTCGGTGCCTTCGCAGAGTGTAACTACAAGGACCAAGAATAAAAATAAAGACAAACAAGGTTTAGAAAATCAAATGGTTAAAAATACACAAAATGATAAACCTGATGAGGTAGTATTTTTGTATCAAAATGGGATAGTCAAGCAGGTAGTGGTAAAAACGGGCATAGCAGATAATCAATACATTCAGATTGTATCGGGGTTAAAGGAGGGTGATGAGGTAGTTTCAGGGAGTTACAGGGCAATAGCTAAGGAACTCAAAGATGGGATGAGGGTCAAAAAAGTAAGCGAACAAGAGTTAAACTGAACTATGTTCAGGGATGAAGTAGCTTTTGATAGATTGGAGTATGATTTTAGGTTTTCAGCTATTGGGCGTGCCCTTGCTTGCGTTTCGCTGCGCTCATGCAAGCAAGGTCGGCGTGCTACGGGCTGACGGTGCTACGCCCCACCCGCCCACCCCCTGGGTAAGAGTAAAAGAGTGGGCGAGGGGCTTCGCACCAAGCCTGACGGCTTGCCCTCTGCATGCCTCACGCAAGCGGCAAGTATATAATTCCACTTATTCAAACTTTAACCTTGCAAGTATCTGAAAATGAGCATTAAACAAAGTAAAAAATACATTTTAACCTTGTAAACATTTGAAAATGAGTGCAAAAAAAAGAAAAGCACATTTAATCAGGGTTAAAGGGTTGTTAAAGTCCATGTATTCAAGGTTCAACCTTGTACATGCTTGAAAATCAATACAAAACAAGGTAAAATCACTGTAATTAAAACGAAGTAAAAAACTTAACCTTGTAACTATTTGACAATCAAGCTAAAATAAGGTAAAGCAAGAGTGTGTATGCAAACAAGGTAAAACATCCAAAGGCTGCTGCGTGAGGCATGCGGAGGGTGCGTGAGCAGTGCGCAGCACCGAAGCGATAGCGCAGCCCGCAGCACGCCGACCCGAGCGCAAGCGAAGGGACACGCCCAAAATAAAAAGTCTAAAAATACCGCGTACAAAAACATGCTATCTTACAATTAGCACAAGGTTTGTGTTTTAGCTTGTAAAAAAATTGATTATGAGTACCTATCAATACAATACTTGGTCTATACTGTGTATTATTCCAAATAAATAAGGAATGTCAGAATGTAAAACCTGTGCGTTTTGAAGGTAAATTCTTTTATTTTTTATTTGAACAGGAATCTTTTTTTGAGAGAGAGGAATTACTTCGTTGCTGTTCATTAAATCCATGAGAGATAAATGCGCAGGCACAACATGATTTTTAAGAATTTTTTGTATCTGTGTAGTGTTTGTACTGTCTATTTTTTTACTTTGAAAAGAATCTGTAAAAGCACTATCAGTGGGGATAAACAAAGTATGTGGTTCATTTTGAGTAAGTTTTTTTTCTAATTCGGGGACTTTATGAAGCAAGCGTAAAAAATATACACCTGTTTTTAGTTTCTTTTGAATAGCGATGTTCAAAGGTGTGGGCGTGTTAAAATTTTTGATTTCATTTTCTTGAACTTTTTTGAGGCTATCCTGTAAGCGAATTTGCTTCAAAGAGTCGTCTATTTTTTTTTGCCGTGCTTTTTTTTCTGCACTTTCACGGCAGGCAAACACTAACATGAAAACGCAAAATAGCCCCAAATAATACCGTTTCATAGTGCAAAATTATCATGGATTAGAGAATATAAAAACTGTTTTATTGTGTTCCTCAAAAGTTCTTTGTATCCACCTAATCATTTCATGTTGACTACCGTATAAATACGCAGTATGGCATAAGCCAGACAATAACTCTGCTAAATTAAGCGCATCAGTAATATCCCCTTCAATATTTATATATGCAATAGTGTATATGTTTGAGTAAAATAAACGCCTTAACGTATCCAATTTTTGGGTAAAAATGTTACCCTGACCCGCGTCTGAAGAAAAATATACACCTACTTCAACATTGCGAATGCTTTGAAGTAAATTTACATACTTCATAATTGTTTTAGAGGTAGTAAGTACACTGAGCGAAAAATCTTTTTGTTGTATTTTATTCATAAAAAGTTGATTGTAGATATTATTTTGGGGAGTATCTACAAATACCTCTGTATTAAAATGATACCATATTCTACCTTTGGGAAGTGAGTCTAATATAGAAATATCTGTCTGACCATTATAATTTTTGACATTTTTACAAGGTATGAAAATTTTATCTGATATGACATCACCTTTTAATACATGCCATGTGTATTGAGGTTCATCTTCGTATAGAACTTTACTTTGACTCATTCAATTATGAAATTACAAGTTTTAAAGTGTTTTTACTTGAACAAATTAAAAGTTACAAGAATATCATAAATAGCGTGCGTCCAAGCGGCTATACCAAAACCCCGTAATAAAAATATAATTCCAAGTACAATCCCTGCACCCATTCTAAAAATGAAAGATGACCACGTAAATATATCTGCATACGTACCTATGTAATGTACATAGGAAAATAAAGCAGCAGATAGGACAAAAATTAAAAATTTTGTTCCGTACACTTTACGTTCAGGGTACATATTATCTAATAACACAAAAGGAAATCCTATTAGTAAAAAGCGAAACATGAACTCTTCATAAAATCCTGCGCCTAAACACATAGCTAATTCTGTTGTAAATCCGTAACCATTTTGTTCAAAAATGTTCAAACGGTATCCAAAAAAAACAATCGTTACCAGTGGTGCTAATAAAAAAGCATACACGGTGGATTCTGCTATCATACCTATCATGTATCCCTTTTTAATTCTTATACCTTGCTTTTTATCTCTATAAATAGTGGAAATACAAAGCAGTATAATTAGCAGAACGACAGTTATTCTACCCCAGAAACCTAACAAGTGCATAATTTCTTGTATCCAATTTGCTATACCATTAACCACGGGACTATTTTGTATTCTAATCAACGTTTCATAACCTAGTAGCAGAGGTAAAGAAGACAACAAAGAGTACGAAGCCTTTTTAGTAGCCTTGAAGTACCCAATTTGCGCTTGTTTAAGCGGATTTGCCTTGAAAAAATTGCGATCACTGTACATATTTTATTTCAACATTAAATTCTTTGTCTGATGTTCTTAGCATTTCTGCGATAGCAGGAGTAACCCTAAGTAAGTAGGTTAAATTTGGTTCATTTGCTTCTATGCGGGCATAAACGCTTTTTTTGTTTGTAGGGTTAATAATCGTGATGATTGTGCCTATTTTAAGATCTTTGTGGATAGCACCAAAGCTATCGGATTTTAGCAAGCTATCGGTTATGATAGCTTTACCTGTTTCTGTTTTCTTTTGATAGGGTTTAACGAAGACTTCATTAACCGCATCTTTTTTGCCTATTTCATCTTGGGCAACTACTTTAACTTGGGGATTAGGATTCTCGAAAGTATTATTTGAAGGAGTGATATCCGTTTGATTAGAGTGGGAGGGATTATTTGTAGTATGTTGTGTTGAGTTATTTGTGTTTGAATAGCCTATAATTAGTTTCTGACCTATTTGTAGGACGGGAGTTTTATTAAAGCCGTTCCATGCGTAGAGTTTTTGTAGGGATATTCCATGTTTTTGTGCTATTGTGCTAGGGGTATCACCTGGTTTTACCGTGTAATACATAGGTTGGGTAGGATTTGTATGAGTTGTAACAGTGTTAGAGGGAGTACTCACGCCACGAGGGATATTGACTATCTGACCTATGGTTAATTTATCTAGGTTAATACCTGGATTTACTTCCTTGATAGCATTTAACGTTGTGCCATATTTTTGAGCTAATGCAGATATAGTATTACCTTCTTGTATTTTATAGATAATACAGCGTTTGCCTGCTATTATTTTCTGACCAATAGAGTCTTTCGGATTATATGCGTAGATAAAACCTATCATTACAAAATTTATTGACCATAGTGCTATCACTTTTGTAAAACGCATGTTACAAAGATACAAAAGTTTTGTTTGGTATGAATTTTTTAAGTTAGTGAGGGATAGATGTTCATTTTTTGGACGTGTCCTTGTGGGCGTTACGCTGCGCGTATGCCCACAAGGACACGCCCAAAAAAGTAAAATTATTTTTTAGACTTAATGTGATACTTTATGACTTTTTATGCGAAGGTTATTACAAACAGACAGAGTTTTTTGTTATCAACAAAATATACCCTTTCCGATGCTTTACAATTGCGCATACATAGCAATTTCATTTATTATCATGAAAGCAATTTTATTGCTCTTTTTTTCATTTATCCGAGTCTTATCTCATTTTTATCCTGACCCTACTCTAAAAGTATCCAAAACTCACGTCAAAATATGTTATTTCTATCCAAAATTCATGTTATATTTACATTAACATAACATGAGTCCAGATACAAATCTATACTTTTGCAACTATGAGCGCCATTAAAGTTTTAATCGTAGATGATGAAGCAGATATTTTAGACTTATTGGAGTATAATCTACAGCAGAATAATTTTGAAGTTTATAAGGCTGCCAATGGTACAGAAGCCATAGAAATCGCTAAAAAAGTAAATCCCAAAGTAATTATACTTGATGTAATGATGCCCAAAATGGACGGTATAGAAACCTGCCGCAGACTCCGAGAAATGCCTGAATTTAGACAAACTCACATTCTTTTTCTTACTGCACGTACAGAAGAGTATTCAGAGTTAGCAGGTTTTGATGCAGGTGCCGATGATTATGTACAAAAACCCATAAAGCCACGCATTTTAATAAGTAGAATTAATGCCATTTTACGCAGAGACACAGAAGTGGACACAGAAAAACCTAAAGTCATCAAAATTAAAGATATAGAAATCAATCGTGAAACTTTTTTAGTTACCAAAGATGATGGCACTACTATCGTCTTAGCTAAAAAGGAATTTGAATTACTTTACTTTTTAGCTTCTAAGCCAGGCAAAGTATTTAGCCGCAACATACTCCTTGAAAATGTTTGGGGAACAGATGTCCTGGTAGTAGACAGAACCGTAGATGTGCATATTCGTAAGCTGCGCGAAAAAATTGGCGAAGAGTACATTTCTACTGTAAAAGGCGTAGGATACAAATTCGAACCTTAATTTAATAGAGTTGTTATTTCGGATAAGTAAGTTTATTTTTTTACAAATTCGGGCATTTTAGGGATAAGTATCTTAATAGTTTTCTTTGGGCGTGTCCTTGCTTGCGTTTCGCTGGTGCTCATGCAAGCAAGGTCGGCGTGCTATGGGCTGCGCTATCGCTTCGGTGCTACGCACTGCTGACGCACCCTCCGCATGCCTCACGCAAGCAGCTATAAGATTAACTCCATTTATACAAAATGTAATCCTGTAAGTAACTGAAAATGAACATCAAAAACGTAAAAATATTTTTTAGCCTTGTAAATACTTGATAATCCATTCAAAATAAGGTAAAACTTGGATATTCAGGGTTAAAGGGTCGTATATAGTCCATGTATTCAAGGTTTAACCTTGTACATACTTGAAAGTCAATACAAAACAAGATAAAAAGACTGTAATTAAAGCAAAGTAAAAAACTTTAACATTGTAAGTAGTTGATAATCAGCATAAAAAAGAGTAAAGCAAATGTATGCATACAAACAAGGTAAAAATCAGAATGCGGCTTGCGTGAGGGATACGAAGCATGCCGTTAGGCAGTGCGCAGCACCGAAGCGAACGCGAAGTGCGCAGTAGCCCGACCCTCGCGCAGCGAGGGACACGCCCGTAAAAATTTAGATTAAATACACAATACTCTAAAAGTATAGTATTTACCCTGTAACTTTTTTTTGCATATCTTGTACAATAGAGTCTAACTCCTGTATAGTTTTATGTAAATGCTTGAATACCTCCTCTTTTTCTTGTAAAGTGCGAGAGTGCTGATAAACCTCAAATAATCCTAATATCCGAGCAATAGGAGCGCGCAATACATGAGCATTATAGTATGCATATTCGCTTAATTGTTGATTGCGCTGCTCCAATTTTTGAGTTCGGTCTAAAACCATCTGTTCTAAGCTATTGTTCATCTCTTGTATCACCTGTTTTTGTCTTTCTAATATTGCATTCTTGAGTTCTATCTCATAGTTAGCCTGTCTAAGTAGGCGATTCCTTCTGTAAATGACAAACAAGGAAGTTATCATGATACCCAGAAATAATGAACATAAAATCAAGATAATCCTCTGAAGCTTGATAAGTTTTTTCTGCGCAATCTGCTTTTGCTCTGCTTCCGCCAGACTAATTTTGTAATTAAAGTATTCTAATTTTTTAGCTATCATTTCTCGCTCAACTTTTAGTTTGCTTTTGAATAAAGAGTCTTTTATTTCTAAAGCTTTTTTCATTTGATGGTAAGAGTAAGTATAATCTTGTTTTTTAGCGTAAATATCAGCTAAAAGGACATGTAGGTTTGTTTGTCTTTCCAAGTCTTTGAATTGCTGCGAGAGCGAAAGCGCTTTTTTAGCAAAATGTTCAGCTTTTTCTGAGTTATTTTGATGTAAATACACTTGTGCTATTACCTCGTAGGCAGACGATGCATTTCTTACGCTTTCCACATTTAGATCAAGAGCCTTTTGAGCATAACTTTTTGCTTTTTCATACTGTTTTAGCTCTAAGTACAGGTGTGCTAAATTAACTAGGGTTAATTGGGTATTTACATGTTTAGGGTATTGTGTCAACAGTTTTTCGGATTGTAGATAATAGAATTCGCAGCTATCCCATCTTTTTCTGTGATAATGGGTGTTACCGATATTTAGGTAAGTAGTACCCAAGCCAACATAGTTCTCCTTTTCTTTAAATATTTGAGCAGCTTTTTGGTAATAGCTTACTGCTTTATCCCAGTTCTCTTCTGCACTGTATAAGTTAGCCAAATTGACATACGTCATAGAAAGTCTATCTGTTTGGTTTAACTCACGAAACATCTCTGCCGACCGAAGATAACAATTGACTGCAGAGTCGTTGTGTCCTAAAATCTTGAAATTAACACCTAGTGAGTTTTGTATTATGGCTTGATAGCTCTTTAAGTTTGCTTTTTGGGCTATTTCTGCACATTTAGTTAGTATTTTTAGTGTTGTGTCTGGGCATTTTTGCATGTACGCATTAGCGCTATCAAACAATACTTTGATTTTCAAGCTGTCATTATTGGGATATTTTTTTGAAATTTCTGCAATTAAATGTGACGCGTTTATATCTTTATGCTGTCCCCATAGCAATTGAGTGAAATTGAATAGCACAATCGATATAAAATGAACAAAACGCATAAGTGAACTTGCAAGATAGCAAAAATTTGTTAAATCTATAAAAATATGAGTCCAAAGTATGTAAGGTAGGTATCTGTATATTTTGGTTGAGTAAATTTAAAAATTGAGTTAGCTTTTATTTTGGGCGTGTCCCTTCGCTGCGCTTCGGGTCGGCGTGCTACGGGCTACGCTGACGCTTCGGTGCTGCGCTACGCTTCGCACTGCTGACGCACCCTCCGCATGCCTCACGCAAGCTGTATTTAGATGTTTTACCTTGTTTTATACACATCTTTACTTTACCTTGTTCAATATTGATTATCAAATATTTACAAGGTTAAAATTTTTTACCTTGTTTGAATTGCGTCCGTTTTATCTTGTTTTGTGTTCATTTTCAAGCATGTACAAGATTAAACCTTGAATACATGGACTTCTAACCCTTT
>JANWVE010000129.1 GCA_025057675.1 Bacteroidia bacterium | reverse complement strand
GCTGCTGCGTGAGGCATGCGGAGGGTGCGTGAGCAGTGCGCAGCGTAGCGTAGCACCGAAGCGTCAGCATAGCCCGTAGCACGCCGACCCGAGCGCAGCGAGGGACACGCCCAAAAAATCACTAGCTTAATTCAAAATACTATTCAAAACCACAAATCAAAACTTACAGCTCTCTTAAAGAGAGCCGTAAGCATTATCATCAATTTTAACTACTTACTCATTCCTTCTTTTTGATTACCGTAAAGAATGAAATTCCTACATTAAAACGCGTAACATTCAAATTTTCGTAGGGGCGAATCAATGTACTGTTTCCATTGACAATCACTGTTTCTTGAAATTTTTGATTGAAAAAGTTTCTAAAATAGTACTGACCAAAGATATAAGGACCACTTCTTAATCCAATGCCCAAAGCCACGTAATGATTAAGTACATTAATTCTTTGCGAACTAGCTTCACTGCGTACAATTTCTTTGTTACTTCTTTTCTTATCCCCAAAGCGCTTTTCTTTGTAATTGAAGTTCCAGTCCACACCGTACTGTGCATAGATAGCAAGATTTTCATTTAGGGCATAAGAAATACCCACATTAGGTCCTATCGAAATGGTACGAAACTTATACCGATTAGTCTTAAAACGGTTAGTGTTTTCTGTACCTGGCTTTCTGGCATTGTAGATGCTACTATCTACATTGACGATAAAACCTTCATTTTTAAGTACAATCCCCGATAATACGTAGCCTTTGTCCGATAGTTTGGCGACCGGAAAGTCAATAGGGAAAGCCCATGAAAATCTGGGTATATTTTGCAGGTTATTATTATTAAACCTTGCAGCAGCTAACTGAAAGATCTGTGCATGTACAAGTTGTTGTGCGCACATGACTAATACCAAAGCTAAAACGGTTTTTTTCATACACATAAATTGAATAATAAATAAGGAAAGTTGTAATCAAAGATATACAGTTGTCAAAACGTTAAAAAATAAAATTCGTAGATTGCTTATATTTCTTTGTGAATATGGGTTATCAGAGCATAAAAGCATATTTTGAAAAATAAGGTCAAGTATTTAGTTTTGCGTTCTATGTCTTATATCGCTGACATTACTGCCCGAGAGATACTAGACTCTCGTGGCAACCCTACTATTGAGGTAGAAGTATTCACTGATGATGAAGTAATAGGTAGAGCATCAGTGCCTAGTGGTGCTAGTACAGGTGCTTATGAGGCTGTAGAACTCCGAGATGGTGATAAGAAACGTTACTTAGGTAAGGGTGTCCAAAATGCAGTTAATAATGTGATAGAAATTATTGCGCCTGAATTAGAAGGATATCCTGTATTCAATCAAAGAGAAATAGACTATCTTTTATTAGGCTTAGATGGTACAGAAAATAAATCTAAGCTTGGTGCTAATGCTATGCTGGCTGTTTCTCTGGCGGTGGCTCAGGCTGCGGCTAAATGTTTAGGACTACCCCTGTATCGCTACTTAGGGGGGGTAAATGCATGTACATTGCCCATACCCATGATGAACATTCTCAATGGCGGTGCTCATGCTGATAACCGAATTGATTTTCAAGAATTTATGATTATGCCTGTGAATGCATCCTCCTTCAAAGAAGCACTTAGAATGGGAACAGAAGTATTCCATCATCTGAAAAAAGTTTTACAAACTAAACAACTAAGCACTAATGTAGGTGATGAAGGCGGTTTTGCTCCTAATCTTAATTCAAACGAAGAAGCTATTCAAATAGTTATAGAAGCCATTAAAGCTGCGGGTTATAAGCCAGGCAAAGATATTTACATTGCCCTAGATGCTGCCTGCTCCGAATTGTATGATAAACAAAAGAAGAGATATATTCTAAAGAAATCCACGGGTGAGGAACTTACCTCCAAACAAATGATCAAGTATTGGCAAGATTGGATTAAAAAATACCCTATTCTTTCCATAGAAGACGGACTTGATGAAGACGACTGGGAGGGATGGCAAGAACTTACTAAAACTATTGGTCATACAGTACAATTAGTAGGAGATGATTTATTTGTAACTAACGTCAGACGCTTACAAAAAGGGATTGATACACAGGTTGCAAATTCTATCCTTATTAAGGTTAATCAAATAGGTACTTTGACAGAGACACTTGATGCCATCCAATTGGCTAATAAGCATGGCTATACGTACATTTTAAGTCATCGTAGTGGGGAAACAGAGGATACTACCATCGCCGATTTAGCGGTAGCCACTAATGCGGGGTTGATTAAAACAGGTTCTGCATCCCGTACGGACAGGGTGGCGAAATATAATCAGCTGCTTCGGATTGAAGAGGGTCTTGGAAAACAGTCCACTTACTTGGGTACTAAATTTAAATATGTCAAATAACTAATCAACTTTTAGGGAGAGAATTGTAATGTTTTTTTGGGCGTGTCCCTCGCTGCGCTCGGGTCGGCGTGCTACGGGCTGCGCTATCGCTGCGGTGCTTTGCTGCGCTACGCACTGCTCACGCACCCTTCGCATGCCTCACGCAAGTACGCCGCAAGTATGCTAAACTCATTTATTCAAATTTTTATCTTGTAAGTACTTGAAAATGAACATCAAACAAGGTGAAAATATATTTTAACCTTGTAAATCATTGAAAATGAATTCAAAATAAGGTAAAACTTCGCTATGCAGGGTAAAGGGGGTATGATAAGTCCATGTATTCAAGGTTTAATTTTGTACATGCTTGAAAATCAATACAAAACAAGATAAAATGACTGCAATTGAAACAAAATAAAAAATTTTTACCCTGCAAGTACTTGATAATTAACATCAAACAAGGTAAAGCAAGGATATGTATAAAAACGAGGTAAAACATCAAAATACCGCTTGCGTGAGGGATACGAAGCATGCCGTTAGGCAGTGCGGAGCGGTAGCGAAGCACCGAAGCGCACGCGTAGTGCGGAGTAGCCCGACCCGAGCGCAGCGAGGGACACGCCCAAAAAGTAAACCTAATTTATTATGTTACTTACTGCGTTTAATGTGAAATTGAAATAAACATACCTCAATTAGATTTTTCATCTTTCCAAAAGTCAGCAAATAAGGGTGTACGTGAATACTGATAAATATAATTTTTTTCCTTCTCCTCAAACAAGGTTAACCCTTCCTCAAATATAGGGGCTTTTATGCCACTGTTTAAATACACGTTCTTGCTTTTATATATCCATACTTCATCATACAAGTTTTGAGAGATATATTGTTGTAAAGTAGTACTTCCGCCCTCAATAAGCAAACTTTTTATCCCTTTTTGATATAAAAAATTTAGTATAGTGCTGGGATGAGTGTTCTCTATGGGTACATACTCAAAACTATGACTAAAAGGTAAAAAATTTCCGTGCCCTTTGGGATAAATATACCATGTTTTAGCGTCTGTGTTCCACAAAAAAGCTGCTTGGGGTAGAATTGCATTACTGCTTACTACCATCCGAAGAGGATTTCTTGCTTCGGGTATTTTTCTCACTGTAAGTTTAGGATTATCATACCACAAAGTATTTTTACCGATTAGAATAGCATCCGAGTAGGCACGCAGCTTTTGAGTAATTAGGTCAGTTTCTGGACTACTGATAGATATTCTTTTGGGATAGTCAGAAGTAATATACCCATCCACACTCTCTGCCCATTTAAGAGTAACATAAGGGCGTTTTTTTTGAATATACGTAAAGAAAGCTCTATTTACATAATTTCCCTCTTGAAATAGTATTCCTTGTTCTACTTGAATACCTGCGTTTTTTAAAGCTTGTATGCCCTTCCCAGATACTTTTTGATAAGGGTCTATATTAGCGACAACCACCTTAGGAATGTGACGTTGCACAATAAGGTCTACACACGGAGGTGTTTTTCCGTAATGTGTGCAAGGTTCTAAATTAACATATAAAGTAGAGTTTTGTAAGAGTTGTGGGTCATTAACTTGGTTTATAGCATTGACTTCTGCATGCGCCTGTCCATATTTTTGATGATAGCCTGATGCTATAATTTGATTATTTACAACGATTACACATCCCACTAATGGATTGCTTTGGACTTGGTTATATCCTTTTGCGGCTAACAAAAAACAAGCTAGCATAAAGGATTCGTGTCCATTAGGCATAGTAAAATTGTGAATGTGAAATAAGATTAGGTTTTAATTAACAAGTGATAGATAAGATACCAAGCGCCAATCAACGTAATGGCAAAATATCCTGCCCATATCCAAGGGGGAACAGTACCATGTCTTTCTCTGATACCCGACTCGTCGTATAAATGGACGCCCTCGGGAACGTATTTTTCATCAGAGTATTGGTTAAGTATAGCTGTTTCAAGGGCTTGTAGGCGGCTGTTAATTTCTTTGAGTAATTTAGGGTCTGCGGCTACGCCTGCAAAGTTACCTGATACAGGAGCTTCCTCAACTATGGGCGCGGCTTCGGCGGCTGCTTCATTTTTTTGAGGTTTTTCAGTTACGGTTTCTTTGGGAGTGTTGTCTCCACCGCCTGTGGAAGGATACATAGGGGGCTTTTCACCCTCTTTGAGAATACCTCTCTTTTTACGAACAGACCAAGGTAAATCTATATATTCTTGTGGTATCATATACAATTCTATTTGCAGCGTAAAAATAGAAGGGTTTGATGAAAAAGTCAAATTTCAAGGTTTCTTTTTCAAGATAAAATGAAAACAAACTTATTAAAAGGGAATGATATTTCATAATTTTGTAGTATGAATAAATCTACTGAGGTGGGCATCATTATGGGTTCAGAGTCAGATTTACCTGTTATGCAAGATGCCGCTGAGACTTTAGATCAGTTTGAAGTAGGATATGAATTAACAATTATCTCCGCTCATAGAACGCCTTTGAGAATGGTAGACTATGCTTATAATGCTCATAAAAGGGGTTTGAAAGTCATTATTGCGGGTGCAGGGGGTGCGGCGCATTTGCCAGGTATGACGGCTTCTATTAGTCCTCTTCCTGTTATCGGAGTGCCAATCAAAACACAAGCGTTAAACGGTATTGACTCTTTATACTCTATTGTGCAGATGCCTAATGGCGTTCCTGTGGCTACTGTGGCTATCAATGGTGCTAAAAATGCAGCACTTTTAGCGATTGAGATTCTGGGTGCATCTAATAAGATTTTACTTGAAAAAATGATAGAATACAAGAAAAGTTTGCAAAACCATGTAGAAAATACAGCTCAAGAGTTGGAAAGAATAGGGTATAAGGCTTTTTTACAAAGTAAGAAATAAAGTTATTGCTACGAATTTTTAAATTCGTAAGTTGAGTTTATTTTTTTGGGCGTGTCCTTGTGGGCGTTTCGCTTGGCTCATGCCCACAAGGTCGGCGTGCTGCGGGCTAACGGTGCTGCGCCCCACCCGCCCACCCCCTGGTTATGGAGTTAAAGGTGTGTGCGGGGGCTTCGCACCGTGCTGACGCACGCCCTCCGCATGCCTCACGCAGATAACTTTGCTGATAGACTAAACCCACTTAGACAAGGTTTAACCTTGCAAGTTATTGAAAATAAACATCAAACGAGGTAAAGCAAAACCATGTCTGGTACGAGGTTAAACATCAAAATACAAGGTTCAATGCGTGAGGGGCATGGAGCATGCCGTCAGGCAGTGCGGAGCGTAAGCGCAGCACCGCAGCGCACGCGCAGTGCGGAATGCACCGACCCGAGCGCAGCGAGGGACACGCCCAAAAATAAACCTAATATGCACATAATTTACCTTTACTTTTTTGTACTGTATTTTGACAAATTCAAAGTATAATTATACCAATTTGTACCTATTTTATGTCCCTTAATTTTGTACTTTAAGTGCAAAAATCACAAGCTTATGAAAGCATTTTCAGCTAAAAACTTCGTGTTATGTCTCATTGTAACAAGTACATTATCTTTTTCACAGTCCCGATGGAATGTGCGATTTGGAACAGAGGAATTCACGGGTCTACAATGTAAAGACCTTTCCTGGGATAGACCCGATGCTGTATCTATAGGTCCAGCAGGGGATATTTATGTATCTGGTTCAAACTCTCACAGCACAGGCGAACCCAAACCTAACACCATAGGGGCATGGGTCATGAAATTCACCCCTGAGGGTAAATTAGTATGGTTTGTTTGTCCAAGTGAGAGCTTTGTAGAATGCAATCCCAGATTATTATCAACTGTTACAGAAAGAGGCGTATTACTTGTAGGACACGGCAAGTACTACTACCGACAAGGCGAACTGAACGTCTATCTATGCACTCCATCAGGAGAAATAAAGAATGCGATTATTCCTTGTAAAGACATTAGGGTTAAAATGGATAATCAGATTTATCCCACGGAGGTAACCGATTATCCCGTGCTCGTTTCTCAAGACAAAGAAGGAAACATCAGAGTAGTACTCTGTACTACCATAAGAATAGAAAGAAAGGCGGGGGATAATCTTACTATATCAGAACCTATTCAGAAACTTTCTCTAATATTTTTAACTCCCGATTTGAAGTTTTCAGGCGGAACTGTTTTAGATTTTCCCCCTTTGTTATATAAATACGATGAGATTAGCTATAGGTCTCATTTTAATGCAGAAGCTGGTACTGACGGAAGTTTTGTTCTTTCTTTGAGAGACAAGGACACCTATAAAAATATCATCATAACAAAATTTGATAAGAATGGTAATAAATTGTGGTCTGTTCAAAGGGGGCATCCCGAGGGTTTTTTTCAGCACAATATAAACTATCTCAGCACTGGAGAGGTTGTTTCTGTAGTTTTTACGGGTAAAAATGATGAATATTCTATTTTTGACGCAGCGGGAAACGAAATCAAAAAGTTTGCTGTAAAAAATGAGGGCGCTGTGGCAAAAGTAAAAGCTATAGACAACGATTTTGTTATGCTTTATCAGCTCAATAGTGCAGGAGAAGGTACTGTGGTTGTAAAAAAAGTCAATAGCAGGGGAGAAGTTCTTTGGAAGAAAACCTTCGGACAAAGTTCTAGCTATGGGATAGACTTAGAAGTAGGACAAGATAAAAGTATTGTTGTTCTAGCTTATACCAAAGAGTTTGGTGCTTGTAATTTAGACGGAATGCTCGTTAAAATGGATAAAGATGGTAATACCGAGGCTATTCCTAAAAAGTACACCAGGGCAAATTAATTCGGCATTTGATTTTTTACTAAGTAAAAAGTATATTTACAGTAATATTTTATGGATTAGCTTTATGTTTGGGCGTGCCCCTCGCTATCGCTCGGGTCGGGGCATTCCGCACTGCGCTTCGCTTCGGTGCTTCGCTAACGCTACGCACTGCCTAACGGCATGCTCCATGCCCCTCACGCAGATGATATACTCTCTACCTTAAATTTTGGAGTGATAACTTTATTTAAAAGACTTCTTGCTTTACTAATAGATTTCTTATCGAACGTAAGTAATTACATATTTTAGAAACAAAATTTTTTGTGTCTTCTTTAATGTATTCAAAGCTATCTGAAGAGATGTTTGTTATATTAAAGTCTGGCAATTCTGTGTAGATAGGGTTCTGTTGTATATTCCTAAAATACAAAAGAAACATAAATGTGTGGTTCGCTTTTTATTTCCGCCTTCTTATAATCCTTTACCCAATTTTTTACCTCTTCATTTAAAAACTTCCAATTTTGCTCAATCCTTGTTGGTTTGTATTTTGCAAAATAATGTTTTTCAACGCCTAAGATATCTTCAAGGTAAAAACAGATTTTATCAGCAGGCTTAATTATTTCAATCTTAAATTTGTTTAAAACTATCTCTGCCATAAAAACCCCTTATATTTTATACAAATGTAATACTAATTTATCCAACTCCCTTTGCACATCTTCCAGCTCCTTTTCTGCTTCTGTTTCGGTTATTTTGCCTTCAAATTTTTGCTTTTGTATAGTATAAGCTC
>JANWVE010000128.1 GCA_025057675.1 Bacteroidia bacterium | reverse complement strand
AGCAGAACTTATTTGCTTAATCCAAGATGCGTTTGATGCGCTTCAACTTTCTGACATTACTATCAAAATCAACCATAGAAAACTTTTGAGCGGAATTATAGAAAAATATCAGCTTCAAGATAAAGAAAATGATGTTTTGATAGCCATAGATAAATGGGATAAAATAGGTACAGAAGGCGTTCTACAAGAGCTTGTCCAAAGACAAATTGAGTTTGATACCGCCCAAAGCTTGTTAAAAATTTTATTGACTGCCGAAGATAACACAAACATATTAGGTAAACTCACAGAAGACCTACACGACTCACCAAAAGCACTGCAAGCTATTCATGATTTACAACAAGTATTAAAGTATGTTAAAGAAATGAATTACTCTGTGGACAGGATAAAAATAGACATTACCTTAGCCAGGGGGCTTTCTTACTATACAGGTACTATCATAGAGGTTAAGGCAAATAATGTACAAATGGGGTCTATATTAGGCGGTGGGCGTTATGACAATTTGATTGGCATGTTTGCAGGTAAAGAAATTACGGCGGTCGGAATGTCTTTTGGAGTAGATAGGATATATGATGTTCTTAAAGAAAAACAGATCTTACCTACGGCTACGCATATAGCAAGAGTACTTGTAACACAATTTAATGAAGCCCTTTTAGGACATAGTTTATCTTTGGTCAGCCAGCTACGTAAAGCGGGCATACCCTCTGAACTATTCAGCGAACCTAAAAAGATTACTAAACAATTTGAATATGCTAATAAAAAGGGTATTCCTTACGTGCTTATAGTAGGTGAAAATGAAGTACAAGCGGGAAAGTACGGACTAAAAAACATGTTAACGGGCGAGCAAGTTTCTCTTGATATAGCTCAAATTATGGCACACTTGAAATAAGTGTATCAAGTATAAAAAGTAATTTTTCTTTTGGGCGTGACCTTGTGGGCGTTACGCTGTGCGTATGCCCACAAGGTCGGCGTGCTGCGGGCTGCGCTATCGCTTCGGTGCTTCGCTGCGCTCTGCACTGCTAACGCACCCTTCGCATGCCTCACGCAGCAGCCTTGGGATGTTTTATCTTATCTTTATGCATATCTTTGCTTTACCTTGTTTGATATTGATTGTCAATTACCTTGCTTGAAGCAGTTTTATCTTATTTATCTTACTTTATTTCTTGTTCACTTTCAAGCATTTGGAAGGTTAAGCTTTAAATATGTAGGCTTTTTTATACTCTCCTTTAACCCTGAATGGGCAATTTTTACCTTATTTTGAGTTGATTTTCAATAAATTACAAGATTAAAGTACACTTTTTACCTTGTTTAGTTTTGATTTTCAGAAACTTACAAGGTTAATTTTTGAATGATTAGAGTTAGTTTATTGGCAGCTTGCGTGAGGCATGCGGAGGGCAAGCCGTCAGGCTTGGTGCGCAGCACCGTCAGCCCGCAGCACGCCGACCCGAGCGCAGCGAGGGACACGCCCAAACGTAATATGTAAATAAATATTCTTTTATTTTTTCTATTGTATTTTCTCTAAAAAATATAAGCAGTCACAATGTTAAGAACACTGTAACTGCCCTTTATTGACCAATTGATGGAAGGAAGTAATAGATATAATTTTAGTAGCACCAACTATGATGTTCTTCGGTTATTAGGTCTTGTTTTAGTTGCTCAGCTTCTACTAAGTCCCTGGGAGATATATCCGCTACGTTAACAATAGTGCCTCCGAACATACGCATTTCAAGTATCTCTTTGGTAGTTCTGAATTGGGCATCATTGTGAGAGTTTTTCCAGACGGTTTCGTGTAATACAGGAGCAAGCTCATCATAACGGAAGGCACACAAGAGTTCAGGTTTAGCACTTTGGTCATCAATTGAAACGACATAAATGCACAAGACTAATAAGTCATGGAATAGTTTGGATTTATTTTTATCAAAAATCCTATCCTCAATGATTTCCATGTAGCCTAGCTCACCTACTTTTGCAAATGTGATACCCCCCATACGAACAAGTATATCCTGGATTTCTTGGTAGCTGCCGATAGGGCGTTTCAAGTCTGGGTCAAGGTATGCAGTGACTGTTTTGCTAATAATAGCGTCTTCAATTACTTTAAGCATGTTCGCTCTACCTTTATTATCATATAGAGGCTTGTTCCATCCACCCTTATTAGCTGAGGTAAGTTCGTAAGGTTTGACCATAGGTTTGTTAATTTTTTCACCGAAGGTGATGCGGGTAACTAGCCTGTGCCGGATAAAATGGTCATCTACCCGAGGAACTTGCGGAAACACATAAGGGATTTGTGGTCTTCCGCCGTCTTGGTCTTGTGCAAATAGAGGTGCTGCGGTTACCAAGACTATTACCATTAACATTGCGATTTTTTTTATCATATTTTTTATTTGTTCTATAAAAAAGTTTAAGTATAAATTAGATGTATGTTGGCTTCTGTATAAAAGAAGAGAAATTTCAAGGCTTAAGGCTTTGTATTTGCTTGTATAAAGTGGTGCTATACATTTTGCTGAATATATACGAGTTAGTTATAGATTACAAAATTAAAGAAAAATGTATAAAGTTGCAAGTTTTTGAAAAAATATTTTTTCATTTAATCTCTGCTCCCTGCTTTCTTACGCATGGGAGCAGAGAAAAGATTTTTATTTTGTTGTGAGAATAATAGTTTTTTCAGCTAGGGAAAGTTCTATATTTTCACGAGCCTGGCAGCCTTGTCTGTACAAGTCTTGTATTTCAAGATTGATTTGAGAACCTGCGGCTAGTGTACTAGCGGCACTATAGAGACCTACCTTACCTCTAGATACTGATGCAGGTGTTGAGGCTACCGCTGAGCTTCCTTTATCTGTCCATGCCCCGATACCTTGTTTGGTAGAGATTTTTACCTTACTGCATGCGTAGCGAGCATCCTTAGGCAGGAACTGGGCAAAGCTCTTGTCAGCTTCAACTAAAAGTTCGACTTGGTTAAGCTGCTGTTTATCGAGGGCTGTACCTGGTGCTAACTCCTTGCCGAAGAGAAGCCACTTAATAGTGGGTTTAGGGGGTGAGATTACTCCCCACTCTTGATCACCTATGTTAATAACTCCTGCGGGTGTGTTGGATTTAACATTAACAGTCGCTTTGTTTCCACTTGGAATTATGGTAACTGCGCCAACAGGAGTAGGACTTTGAATGAGCTTTGAATTGGTAGAGCTGAATATAGGGGAATAGAACTCACGTAAGGCAGGTACTTCAATAATAACTTCATTACAACAGTTTTTGTAGAGGTTATTTACTGATTGAGATTTGACTGAAATGGTAGGTTTTACGATCGTGTATTCATCTTTGAATTGTATAGATGTAGGAAGTCCTTTTGGGTCAATGTATTCTACTGTGCCACTAATAACTGCTTTTTTCTCTCTTTCGTTAGGTCCGAAGTTGCCTTGAACAATAGTAGAGTATTTACCTGCACCTTTTTCTACCTTCAACACGCTACCACCCATTTTGAAGGTAGGGTTGAAGTTAGCGGATGTTTGAGGCACAAGTACGATATCTGCTTCGTATTTCATGCCAGGTACAAGTACTTTTGCATTTGGTACTACTTTTACATCAAAACCTACTACTTTTACCTCTACTGTAGTTTCTCCAGCTAATGGTGAGACAAAGTCAGACTCTAGTTGCCACACATCGTTTGCTATGCGGGTTAGTTCTGCTACGGTAGTTGCCAATGGGCTTCCTTCAAAGTTCCAGTCTACCCAGTCTTTCTGAGCAGACTTTTGTAGAGAGTTAAATTCAGATTTTGACATTCGTCCTGAGTTTAGTTTCTCTTCAGGCGTCTCTGCCATAGGGTGAGCCATTCCTGTTTTCTTGTCAAAACGCTCATCTTTCTTTCCTATCAAAGAGTATAGTGGTACTTCTACTAATTCTATATCCTTTTTGTCCGCTGTGGCACGTATATCTTTGACTTTGACACTATTTAAGAACTTGACATACTCATTTAGTTTTTGTTGTAGTTTATATCCTTCACCACTTTTGCTATCACCTGGTCCTTTCAAATAATTGATTACTTTCTCGGTTTCTTTCAAGTTACCATATTTTTTCTCAGGGTCTGCATCCTCTTTATTTGCCATAGCAGGGTCGAAGCCGCATTTCATTTTAGCTTCTTGCTTAACTTTATCAATGTAATTTACGAGTTCCTCAGTTTTCTTAAATATTTGGTCCGCAGCTTCTTTTTTACTCATTGTTGCCTGGTACTGTAAAGCACGTTTTCTAACATTTATGTCTTTATCATCTGCTTTGGCATCCTTATCGGCGGCTACTTTCGCAGCAGCAGAGTCAATAGCAGCTCTTTGTGATTTGCTACGCAATCTAAGAGCGCTCTCAGTGTCCTCCATACTCGCGTTAATTAATCTTACCTTTTCCAGAATTGTATCGGAAATTTGTAGCGCTAGTAGAGCGGTTAGTACTAGGTACATCATTCCAATCATCTTCTGGCGAGGTGTTTCTTTTCCTCCAGCCATTTTCTTTCTCCTTTCTCTTGTAAATGATTAAGATACTTTTGAACTTATTTACACTATTTCATAATTTTAGCCTTTTGCGGCGTTGCTCATTGAAGATAACATACTTCCATATACATTATTAAGCACACTCATATTACGTACGAGCTTAGCTACTTCATTTTTGTAAGCCTCTGTCTCATCAGCGGCACCTGTAAGCTGTGACATTGCGGCTGATATTTTGCCGTAGAACTCATTCATTGTTTTGAGATGAGATTGGGCATCCCTAACCTCTAATTCATATACAGAGTTGAGTGCCGCTAAGTTTTGAGTTACTTTTTGAACTTGCTCATGATATGCTTTAGCATCTTTTACAGCAGAGCCAAGTTCATTGATAGCACTTAATGCACCTGCATAGCTTTTGTTCATCTCAGCAATATTGCTGGAAGCTGCTTTCATGTTTGCAGTGTATCCATCTGAAACTTCTTTGATTTTAGTTGTTGCAGCCTTAATCTCATCAGAGAAGCCTTTTGCCGCAACAGATACTTCGGTTACTTGATTAAGTTTGGCGGTGTTTTCTTTTAATGCAGCAAGAGAGCCATGTAAGCCGTCAAAGAACTCTTTTGACAAACGGGCGTTGTCTAGTTCCTTTACGAAGGCATTTAGTTTTTTACCTGCATCACCAGAGATGGGCTCAATCATGTTGATATCTACTTCAGCTTTCTCTTCTGTTGCTTTACCTCCTGGGCGTAACTGCGGATATACTTTGGACCAATCCCAATCCTCATTTGGAATGCCCAAGAAGGCAAACCCTAAGAAGATAATTGCTTCTGTAATCATACCTATTTGAAGCATCATGCCCGCGCCAGGCCAGTGCATGAGTTTGAACAATGCTCCTAAGATTACAATTGACGCACCGATAGAAGCTACTAGGTGCAAAATCAGGGCAGTACCTGATATTTTTTTTCCTCCAGCCATATTGATTTTATGATTTTAGGTTAATGATAAGTAAGAAGGTTATATGGTATTTATTTTAATAAGTTAAGTCAAGCGAAGGTTTCGGTGGCTACCTACACTGGAATACCTATGTGATAACCACTATCCATAAAATTAGTTTAGTATGTTACAGTAGTTCTTCCATATAGAGATCTACCCAACTGAGAGGTAACACAACGGAATCCTATGAAAGACTTCGCTGTATCCGCAAACTCGTAGCTGCGTGTGCCCACGCTCAAGAAGTATGCAATGTCTTTCCATGAACCCCCACGTATCACTTTACGAGCTTCCTTGTCATTCTTGTAGATAGGATTGTGGTCATGTGTCAGTTGGTAAGCAGTTTCATGGAAACCGTCTTCACACCACTCTGAAACATTACCTGCCACATTGTAGATTCCGTATTCGTTAGGGAAGTAGGCGTCAACATTGCAAGTATACTCAAAGTAATCATCTACATAATTTCCTCTGTTAGGTTTGAAGTTGGCTAGGAAGCATCCTTTTTCGTTCCTTAAATAAGGCTGTATCCATGGATAGAGCTTATGGTCCAACCCCCCTCTTGCGGCATATTCCCACTCTGCTTCGGTTGGAAGACGGAATCTGGGTATAGGTGCCCTATCACGAGAACGCCTGTAAGCATTATAGTGTATAGTTCTCCAATTACAAAAAACTTTTGCGGCATACCAATTCACGCCCACAACCGGATACTCATCATAAGCAGGATGCCAAAAGTAGTTCTCAACCATGGGATCATGAAAGGCATACGAAAAGTCTCTTTCCCAAGAGGTAGTGTCAGGATAGCAGTTAATTTCCTTAGTGCCTAACTCTTTCTCATCTTCTTTAATAGGTTTGTATATGTACCCCTGAAATCTACCCATAAACTCAGGGTAAGTGGTCTTATACTTATAGATAACTATAGAGTCTTGTGAGTTTTGCGCTAATTCAGACATTTTGCTGCCCAAACCTGAAGCATCAGGATCGCCAGCTCCGTGATGTAAAAGCTGAATAAATTGTCTGTACTCATTATTTGTAATTTCGGTGTCATCCATATAAAAACTGCTCACCGTTACCTGTCTTGCCATCGCAATTAAGCTGCTAGGCACGTCTTGCTCGTTGTTACCCATGTGGAACTGACCCCCTAACACTAGTACAGTGCCGTAGGGTGTGGGATCGTCCCAGTCAGGCCTGTCTAAGATACCTACTAGCTCTCCGCGATTTCGGTACTTTCCTAATCCTCCGCCACAGCCTGAAAACCACAAGGTTAAGGTCAAGGCCAGCGTTATTACGATTACTCTTTTCATATTTTCGTGTGTCTTAATATTTTTAGTTAGTATTTCTTATTTTGATAGAATTACAAAACTGATGAAATTTATGCAATCTTCCAAATAAAGTATAAATTTTATTTGGATTTAAGCGTAAGTAAAAGCTAATTTCTGCACACTGTACAGATTAACTTATACCTATGCAAATTTATACATAATTTTTCATTCTGTCAACTTTTTTACATTATTTTTTTTACACTGAATAAAACAAATAATTGATTATCAACAGGTTAAAAATTGTATAAGTATGCAAAAAAGTAATAAAAAATTCAATTCCACTAGTCTTAGCCCATAAAATTGTACTTTTACTTTCATGAAGACCAAAGTAGTAATATTTGACCTAGACGGAACGTTATACAACTCTACGAAGTCTCATCAATTAGCTATGCAAAATTTATTTAAACAATACAAAGCACAGAGAAAACCTAGCCGAAAAGAAATCTATGCTATGGTAGGTGAACCTCCGGAGAGTTTTTTAAACTGGATACGAACTTTTGGCATAGAAAACGACGGAAAGCAAATCTTAAAATCACTCAGTCATCTAGAAATTGAAGCGGTTCGAAGAATAGGAAAGTTGTATCCTAATGTTGTTGAAATACTCACATGGTTAAAAACTCATTACTTCAAAGTTGCTTTATGCACTAATGCACCCATCGGGTATTGGCAAACCGTATTAGAACACTTTCAGATTACTGACTACTTTGATGATATTCAATCACCTGTCAGTAAAGATCACACTAAAACAGTTATGGTTAGATCTATTATCCAAAAATATACTAATTTGCATCATCAAGTTGAAGCTTACGTAGTTGGGGATAGAAAACACGACATGATAGCGGCCAAAGAAAATCATATAACTGCTATAGGTGTCTTATATGGTTTTGGTAATCAAGAGGTTAAAGCGCTTGCAGACTATCTTATCTCTGATTTATTAGAAATACAGAAGATTATGCTTAGTCAAACACAATAGTTTAACTCTATTCTCATATCAAACATGATAATTCTTATGTAAGCATATTCAGTAATAATTCAGTAATACAAGAAACGATATTTTAATTTTGGGCGTGTCCTTGCCCACGTCTCGCTGCGCTCGTGTGGGCAAGGTCGGCGTGCTACGGGCTAACGGTGCTGC
>JANWVE010000127.1 GCA_025057675.1 Bacteroidia bacterium | reverse complement strand
GTGCTGCGGGCTGCGCTATCGCTTCGGTGCTTCGCTGCGCTACGCACTGCTCACGCACCCTCCGCATGCCTCACGCACGCCGCATTTTGGTGCTTTACCTTGTTTTTATGCATACTCTTGCTTTACTTTGTTTAGTTTTGATTATCAAATAATTACAAGGTTAAAATTTTTTATCTTGTTTCAACTGCATTCACTTTACCTTGTTTTGTGTTTATTTTCAAACATATACAAGGTTAAACCTCAAATACATGGACTTCTTGTACCCCTTTAACCCTGATTAAAAAAGCTTTACCTTATTTTTTGCTCATTTTCAAATATTTACAAGGTTAAAATATATTTTTATCTTGTTTAGTTTTCATTTTCAGATACTTGCAGGATTGCATTTTATATAAGTGGGATTAGCTTACTTGCCGCTTGCGTGAGGCATGCGAAGGGCAAGCCGTCAGGCTTGGTGCGAAGCCCCTCACCCACGCTTTTACTCTTGCCCAAGGGGTGGGCGGGTGGGGGCGCAGCACCGTTAGCCCGTAGCACGCCGACCTTGTGGGCATGAGCAAAGCGAAACGCCCACAAGGACACGCCCAAAAAATAAAAAACACATGGAGAAACAATACAGCATTTCCTAAAAAAAATAAATATAGTAAAGTAAAATTTGTTAGTAAAAAAAATATATATTTGCTATTTATGAAAGCATTGTCCTTTGAAATAGAATTAGCAAAATTAAATCCAAAACAAAGAGAAGCAGTGGACTCTTTGGAGGGACCGGTAATGGTTATTGCGGGACCAGGTACAGGCAAAACCCAAATTTTAGCTATGCGTATCGCTAATATCTTGCGTAATGCCCATGTAGAGCCACATAATATCTTGTGTCTTACTTACACTGACGCAGGTACTATCGCCATGCGAGAACGCCTCCGCTACTTAATTGGAGAAGCGGCGGATAGAATAAAAATCGCTACTTTTCATGCTTTTTGCAATGAAATCATATTCAATAATCTTGATGTATTCACCGATTTTGAAAACAAAAAACTACTTGATGAACTGACCCAAATTAAAATTCTCCGCCAAATTATTGACGAGTTGCCCCCAAACCACCCTGTTAAAAGCCCTAATGCTCCTTATGCTAATCTCAAACGCCTTCGCGAACTTATAGAAATTTTAATTAAAGAAGGAATTTCTTTACCAGAACTGAAAGATGCCATTAGTGAAGAAAAAGAAAATGCAAAAGACTATGAGAAATTTAAATATCAAAAAAATACAAGAAACAACAAAAAAGGAGATTTGAAGACAGGAGATTATCAAGATTATTGTCAAAAATTAGATAGAACATATCAAGTTGCTGAGTGTATTACAAGGTATCAAGAATTACTCAAAGAAAACAATTTATACACTTTTGATGATATGATTGAGCAGGTTCTATGTGTCTTCAAAGAAAACCCCGCTTTTTTACAAAAATATCAAGAACAATTTATTTACATTTTAGTAGATGAATACCAAGATACCAGTAGTTCACAACAAAAAATCTTATGTTTTCTCACTGAACCTTGGGGTATTGAAGCGAATATATTTGTAGTCGGTGATGAAGATCAGTCTATTTTTCGCTTCCAAGGGGCTAACATGCTCAATATTACTGAATTTATCAAACGTTACGAAGATAAATTAAAAGTAATAGTACTACAAGATAACTACCGAAGCACTCAAAGCATCCTTAATGCTTCCTACAAAATTGTGGAGAGTAATCAAGAACGATTAGAAAAACAAAATAAGCAATTCCAAAAGAAACTATTAGCTAAAAACCAACCTGTTGATATAAAACCTACTTTAATAGAATTAGATAATTCCCGTTTGGAAACCGCTTTTATTCTCTATGAAATTCAACGAATAAAACAAGAAATCCCTAATACACAACTCTCTGAAATTGCCGTTTTAGCACCCAAAAATGATTTACTTACCCCCATTGCCCGCATCTTGAAGCAAAATCAAATACCTTATCAAATTCGTAGGGATATTAACATATTAGAACATTATTTCATTAAGCACATCTTAAACATTCTGTATTACTTGAGTCCTGCACTTAAAGGGCTAAATACCCGAGAGGACTTACTGTTTCAAATTTTAATGAACCCCTTATGGCGATTAGATTGGGTAGATGTACAAAAACTCTGTTTTACTAAACATAAAAGCATTGAATATGATAGTAATTCTATCACACCTTGGGTAGAGTACTTGAATACTCCTGAGTTACTACAAGGTTTAGGTATAAGAGAATACAAGAAAATGCACGAAGTTTTTGAAAAAATCAAATACTGGAAATGGTTAGCGCTGGCTGTACCTGTGATTGAGGTTGTACAAACTATTATTTATGAAGGTGGATTTGTTAGTTATGCAGCACAACACACTGAAAAAGAAGAACTATTATTAGTTTTGGACACCCTTCTCAATTATGTACAGACATGGGTAGAACGCAATCCTAAGAAGGGCTTTTCTGATCTAATGCAAGACATTAAAGAGCATCAAGATTTTGATGTACCGATTAGAATTCTTCGTTGGTTAGGAAGCGAAAAAGGTATTTTCTTATCTACCTATCACAGTGCTAAGGGTTTAGAATTTGAGCATGTGTATTTAATTAATTGCGATGAGAACGCTTGGAATGCAGCCAAAAACCCTCCTTATACTTTACCTCCCGTCTTTATTCGGAAAATAGACCTGCAAGACACAAAAAAAGTATTAGAAGACCAGCGGCGTTTGTTCTTTGTGGGCATGACTCGTGCAAAAAAATATCTTAACCTTGTTTTTCCTAAAAATAATAAAAATCAAAGAGTACAAGCACCCAATTCTTATTATGAAGAACTTTCAAAACATCATGACTTGGTAGAGAAAAAAACCGTTGATTTACCCACACAAACAATTTTAGGGCAAATTGCTCAACAATTCAAAGGAAGCACTTTACCTGAACCTAATTTATCTATTGATGAAAATATCATTCGCTTTTATCAGCAACGATTTACGTTTTCTGCTTCACATTTGAATACTTACTTAGATTGTAAACGAAAATTTTACTACAGACACATTCTACGCATACCTGACGCACCCCATCATGCTACAGTTTATGGCAATGCTATACACACTGCTTGTAAGGAGTTTTTTGCCGTTCCCCATCATGAGAGACAGAGTAACCATAAGCAGGATTATCTGCTGCAAGCATTTGAAAAAGCTTTGCTGGCACAAAAATTCATGCTTACTGAACAAGAATACAAAGACCGTTTAGAACAAGGTAAAATAGAATTAAAATCTTTTTATGAACACTATTTGTCGCAATGGCAAAAGGCAGATAAAATACTACCCGAACAACGTTTGCAGTTGCCCTTCAAAGCTGATAATGTAGATATACAAACCACTTTGGTAGGAATAATAGATGCGTTGATTTATTTAGGTAACGAGACCCTTTTAATTGATTACAAAACAGGGCGCCCGGATAAGATAGGTGATAAAGTAAAACCTTATGAGGGGGATTACTGGTGGCAGATGCTTTTTTACACCTATTTAGCGAAGAAAAATAATTATCCTATTCAAAAAGCTAAGCTTTACTTTTTTAGCGAGTCTAATCAAGGTAATTCAAAAGAGCGTGAGATTGCTTTGCAAGATGAGCATGAAGCAGAGTTGATTAGGCAAATAAACGTAACCTTAGAAGGTATTCAAAAAGGTAATTTTGAACGGGTGGATATATTAGAGGTAGATAAAAAGTGCAAGGATTGTTCTTTTTATGGTTTATGTTGGAAAGAGGAGAACATAAGGTTAGAAAGTTAGATAGTTTGTAATGTTTGAATATATTTTTTTTGGGCGTGCCCTTGCACTGCGTTACGCTGCGCGTATGCGTGCAAGGTCGGCGTGCTACGGGCTGACGGTGCTGCGCCCCACCCGCCCACCCCCTGGTCAAGGGTTTGAGCGTGGGCGAGGGGCTTCGCACCAAGCCTGACGGCTTGCCCTCCGCATGCCTCACGCACGCTGCAAGTAGACTAACTCCAATTATGCAAAATATAATCTTGTAAGTACTTGAAAATGAATATAAAAAAGACAAAAAATATATTTTAACCTTGTAAATCATTCAAAATCAATTCAAAACAAGGTAAAACTTGGGTAGTCAGGATTAAGGGGGGTTAAAAAGTCCATTTATTCAAGGTTTAACCTTGTATATGCTTGATAATGAACATAAAACAAGATAAAACAACGATAGTTAAAACAAAATAAAAAATTTTAATCTTGTAACTATTTCATAATCAAGATGAAACAAGGTAAAGCAAAGATATGTATAAAAACAAAGTAAAACACCAAAATACAACTTGCGTGAGGGATACGAAGCATGCCGTAAGGCAGTGCGAAGCGGTAGCGTAGCACCGAGCGTTAGCGTAGTGCGTAGTAGCCCGACCCGAGCATCAGCGAGGGACACGCCCAAAAATCAAATTATCTTTTATACCTAATCTACATATATTTGTGCGTATGTTTACAGGAATAGTAATAGGATACAGCATAGTTGTACAGATTGAAACACAAGGCACAAACAAACACTTTACTTTGAAAAGCCCGATAGCTTCTACCTTACACATTGACCAATCTGTGGCTCACGACGGCGTTTGCCTGACCGTAGTAGAGATAGACACTACGAGTAGCACGTATAAAGTTACTGCGGTTGAGGAAACTTTATCTCGGACTACGCTCCAATACTGGAAACTAAACGATAAGGTGAATATTGAACTAAGCATAAGACCCCACAGCTTTATGGATGGACATATCGTGCAAGGACATGTGGATACCGTAGGCAAGGTAATAGAAATAAAAGAACAGAATGGCAGCTGGACATATATCTTTGAGTATGATAAAAAATACATGCCCTTAGTGGTAGAAAAAGGCTCTATTGCTGTAAATGGAATTTCTCTGACGGTTGTTAATGCGGTAGAGAACACGTTTTCTGTGGCTATTATACCATATACTTATCACAATACGAATGTACATGCGCTCAAAGTGGGTCAGTGTGTAAATCTTGAATTTGATATTATTGGCAAGTATGTTCAACGATATTTAGACATAAGAAAAAGTTTATGATATGATTTTTATTTTTTTGGGCGTGTCCCTTCGCTGCGCTCGGGTCGGCGTGCTGCGGGCTGCGCTATCGCTTCGGTGCTTCGCTGCGCTCCGCACTGCTGACGCACCCTCCGCATGCCTCACGCAAGCTATTAGCAGACCAATCCCACTTATACAAAATGTAATCTTGTAAGTACCTGAAAATGAATACTAAACAAGGTAAAAATATATTTTGACCTTGTAAGTTATTGAAAATCAATCGAAAATAAAGTAAAATTTTGGGAATCAGGGTTAAGGGGTTGTAAAAAGTCCATGTATTTAAGATTTAACATTCTACATGCTTGAAAATAAATACAAAAACAAGATAAAGTGAGTATATTTCAAACAAGGTAAAAATTTTTAATATTGTAAGTACTTGATAATAAACATAAAACAAGGTAAAGCAAAGATATGTATAAAAACGAGGTAAAGCATCAAAATACAGCTTGCGTGAGGGATACGGAGCATGCCATTAGGCAGTGCGAAGCGTAGCGCAGCACCGAGCGTTAGCGTAGTGCGCAGTAGCCCGACCCGAAGCGCAGCGAAGGGACACGCCCAAAATTATTAATCTTAATTTTGCAAGTATCTGATAGTTTGGATTGAAGTTTACCCGCATTCGTGCATTGAACCCGAGTAGATAATAATTTGGCAACATTTTTGCCAAAATCTAATCGTCCCTCCGAATATGAAAAAAATATCTTTAATGTACTGTCTTAGTTTAATACTCTGTACAGTATACGCTCAAAATAATATACCTGGTTGGCTACAAAATCTGACGCAAGGCGAAGTAGGAAATGCTCTCAAAGATGCTTTGAAAGTAGGTGCTACAAGAGCATCAGAAAAGGCTTCTGCAAGAGATGGATTCTATAAAAATCCGTTGGTATTCATTCCCTTTCCTAATGAAGCAAAAGTTGTAAAAGAACAGCTTATTAAAATAGGTAAAAAAGATAGAGTAGATACTTTTGAAAAAAGTTTGAACCGTGCGGCAGAGGATGCGTCTAGAAAAGCCGCTAACATATTTATAGATGCTATTCTGAAAATGACCCTCCAAGACGCTAAAAATATACTTATCGGAGGGGACAGTGCGGCCACTGCTTACCTAAGAAAAACCAGCACTACTCCGCTGTATGAAGCTTTTTTACCTATTGTACAAAAATCTCTTGAGTCTGTTGGTGCGGCACAGCAGTGGAAAAATATCACTGAAATGTATAACAAAATTCCATTAGTCAAAAAAGTAGATACTGATTTACCTGCCTACACTACCCGGTTAGCTATTAAAGGGATATTTATTTACATGGCTCAAGAGGAGCAGAAAATTCGTAAAAATCCAAACGCACGCACTACACCCGACATGCAAAAAGTTTTTGGTGCTATGGATGGAAAGAATAATAATTCAAGCAATCAGTAAAATATGAAGCAGTTTTTGCTGATTAGACACGCAAAAACCGAAGAGGGTCTAAATAAAAAAGACATGGAACGGAACTTGGTAGAAAAAGGGATCCAAAAAATGAAAACTTACACGGATCTTATCAAAAATAAGATAGAAAATTTGGAAGCTGCTTTTGTCTCCCCAGCTAATAGAACCCAACAAACCGCGCGTATTTTACTTAAATACAACGCGGAGACTCGTATATTTTTAGAGGACTCTCTTTACACTTTCAACCAAAGCTATTTGTCTTTTATCCAAAATTTACCTTCGCAGTGGAATTTCATAGCCCTCGTAGGGCACAATCATAGTCTTGAGTATACGTTGAATTTACTTTTACAAACTCCATCTACTAAACCAGTGCGTGTCAAAACTTCTTGTATAGCTTGCTTCTGTTCCACTGTTAATCAATGGCAGATGGTTACCCCACAAAATACTTTTTTAGAATGGATACTTAATGGATAAAAATTATTGAGCATTTAGAAGGTAATCTGAATTTTTTGTAGTTATTGGATTTTTTATGCTACTTCTTTTCACTTTTGGAACACGCCCAAAAGTGAAAACTGATTATCAAAAAACTCTATATCAATTCAGTAACTAAACTTTTCGTTTAACAGTTACGGTATTAGCTTGCGCGCTAGGTAATAAAAGAATTTGTGCCACATTTACATGCTTGGGTGCATTAGCAATAAATAAAATACATTCTGCAATATCTTCGGGGCGAAGGGGTTCAAAACCTTCGTATACTTTTTTAGCACGTTCAATATCCCCATGAAAACGCACAATACTAAACTCTGTTTCTGCCATACCTGGGTCAATAGTACTAACCTTGATATTATGCGCTAAAAGGTCTAAACGCATACCCTTTGTAATAGCATCTACGGCATGTTTAGTAGCACAATACACATTCCCTTTTGGATATACTTCATGCCCCGCCGTAGAACCGACGTTAATAATATGCCCTTCAATATCTCGCTCAATCATCATATTAACGACTACCTTGCTAACGTACAAAAGCCCCTTGATATTGGTATCTATCATCTCCTCCCAATCGCTATACTCTCCATTTTGTATCTCGGTCAGACCGCGGCTAAGTCCCGCATTATTGATTAAAATATCTATTTTTTTCCACTCTTCGGGTATATTGTACAGTTTTTTTTCTACCTCTTCCCGTACCCTTACATCAAAACAAAGAGATAAAATATTCTCTTGATAAGATTTATGCTGTTGAATAAAAGCATTTAATCTTTCTTGTCTTCTGCCTGTAATAATGACTCGATGATTTTGTAATAAGAACGAAGAAGCAGTTGCCCAACCAAAACCTGATGTTGCCCCTGTAATTAGCACTGTTTTCATGTTGCAAGTATACTTAAACTGTAATGGATTTGAAAAATAGAAAAGTAAATAATATGGTTGACATTTTACCTATATTAAGTCTCAATATGAGTGACATTTTTCAGATACAAAAAACTGTATTTTGTACAGTATGAAAAAAATGAATAAATATAAGTCTCTTTTCACTGTTGAAAGAGACCCTAAGTAGAGCAAATATACAGATTTTTTTTAACACTGATAGAAAGTTTTTTAAGAAATAAAGGAAAAATTACGGTCAGAAGTTTGTCCAGAT
>JANWVE010000126.1 GCA_025057675.1 Bacteroidia bacterium | reverse complement strand
CTTGCTTGCGTTTCGCTGCGCTCATGCAAGCAAGGTCGGCGTGCTACGGGCTGACGGTGCTGCGCCCCACCCCCTGGTCAAGAGTGAAAGCGTGTTCGAGGGGCTTCGCACCGTGCTGACGCACGCCCTTCGCATGCCTCACGCGAGCAGCCTTTGGATGTTTTACCTTGTTTCTAAACATATCTTTGCTTTACCTTATTTAAGCTTGATTATCCAATACTTACAAGGTTAAAATTTTTTACTTTGTTTGAAATATGACTATTTTACCTTATTTTCTGTTCATTTTCAATGACTTACAAAGTTAGACCTTGAACACATGGACTTTTAATAATCCTTCAACTTTGGACGTTCAAATTTTACCTCATTTTCAATTGATTTTCAAGTATTTACAAGGTTAAAATATATTTCAATCTTGTTTTGTGTTCATTTTCAGCTACTTACAAGGTAAAGCTTTGAATAGATGGGTGTAGTATATGTGCTGCGTTTTCTGCGTGAGGCATGCGGAGGGTGCGTGAGCAGTGCGTAGCGCAGCGAAGCACCGAAGCGAAGCGTAGCCCGCAGCACGCCGACCCGAGCGCAGCGAGGGACACGCCCAAATTAAAATCATCAAAATTTTGTGATATAAAAAAACCCGTAGTTTAGGTAACAATTCAAAAATCAAAGCGTTGAAAATCAAGGTTTTGTTAAATAAAGTGCTATTTTTTAAGTCAACCGTGATGTGCATTTAATTAAAATGTATTTACTTTGAGTTCATAAAATAATAAAACCCTATAAGAACCATGAACGTAATGCGAAAAAAACCTATCAGTGCCTTTGAAAAAGATATACAAAAAAATGAACTTAAACGCGTATTAGGAAAATGGGCACTGACCTCTTTGGGCATAGGCGCCATTATAGGGACAGGTATATTCGTACTGACAGGCGTAGCTGCGCATGAGCATGCAGGTCCTGCGCTTACTATATCGTTCATAATAGCAGGATTAGGATGCTTGTTTGCGGCACTGGCATACAGTGAATTTGCGTCTATTCTACCCGTGGAAGGTTCTGCTTATGCGTATTCATACGGTACTGTTGGGGAGTTATTTGCGTGGTTAATTGGGTGGAATTTGATATTAGAATATGCGATGGGTTCAGCTACGGTAGCTGTGGGGTGGTCTGCTTATTTGAACAAACTTTTACATCTTTGGGGACTACACATTCCCGAATGGCTATGTAACGACCCTGGTACTATACTCGGACAAATTAAAGAAGGTAAATTAAAAGCCGAGAACTTTTCTTTTTTAGGTAATATCCCCATAGCATTCAATTTACCTGCGTTTTTAATTATTTGGATAATTACAGGGATATTAGTACGGGGCATTAGCGAGTCAGCTAAAACAAATAACTTGATGGTAGCCATTAAATTAGGTGCTGTGTTGTTTGTTATTATAGCTGGTGCTTCATACATTAACACAGAGAATTGGACACCTTTTATACCCGATCGCTTTATAGATGAAAAAGGAGTAGGACATTATGGTTGGCAGGGGATTATGACAGCCGCAGGAATTGTATTTTTTGCCTATATTGGTTTTGATGCCGTTTCTACACAAGCAGGCGAAGCTAAGAACCCTGTACGAGATGTTCCATTTGCTATTATCTCGTCTTTGTTTATTTGTACTTTATTATACATTCTAGTAGTTTTAGTAATAACAGGAATGGTCAGTTACAAAAATATTGATGTTAAAGCTCCTATAGCCACTGCTTTTGGAGATAAGGGGTTGAGTTTTGCTGTGTATATCATTACCATAGCTGCCGTAGCAGGATTGACTTCGGTTTTATTAGTTATGTTACTATCTCAAACTCGTATATTTTTGGGTATGGCAAAAGATGGTTTGCTTCCTTACAAAATTTTTGGGTATGTTCATCCTACCTTCAAAACCCCTGCACGCAGTACTTTGCTAGTAGGTGGAACTGTTTCAATCATCTCTGCCCTTACTCCTATTAACAACTTAGCAGAAATGACGAGTATAGGCACTTTACTTGCGTTTGCAATGATTTCTGGTGCTGTATGGATGCTTCGTATCAAAGAACCTAATTTGCACAGACCTTTTAAGGTACCTGCTTTACCTTTGGTCGCTTCCTTAGGGGTCATATTTAATGTAGCTATGATGATTAGCTTAAAACAAAACACTTGGATACGGTTGATTGTATGGGTAGCTATCGGACTTTTGATTTATTTTTTGTATAGCTATAAAAACAGCAGATTAAATGAAAATAAACAAAGTTAAAACCCATTTCTCTCTTCTAATAAGTACCGAGCAAGTGCTAAATCTTGCGGAGTAGTAATTTTAATATTGTGGTCTGCGATAAGTAGTACATGAATATGATGACCATATTTTTCCATCAAAGATGCGTCATCAGTTATGCTGTTTGGTTCATTTTCTACATGTTGTAGATAGACATTGAGCATATCTTTCAAATTGAATATTTGGGGCGTTTGTACAATCAGGTATTCGTGGCGAGGTACTGCCTGGGTATTATTGAGATGGATTTTTCGCAGGCTTTCTTTGGGTGTAGTGCAAACTAAACAGTTACCTTTTTGTTTAGCAATTATGAATGCTTGCTCAATATCATCAGGTTTGATACAGCATCGTACGGCATCGTGCACGGCAACATAGCCATTTTGGGCATCTGTTAGGCTTTTTAATCCATTTTTTACAGACTCAAAACGAGTTTTTCCACCTGTTACGAGGTGTATTTTTTCTAAAAAATGGGTTAAGTGCTGTTGTATGATGTATTGTGTAAAATCCTTCCATTCGGGGTGAGTAACCACTACAATTTGTATATCGGGTAGAGCTTGTATAAAATGGGTTAAGGTATGAATGAGAATGGGCTTTTGATGTATTTCTATAAATTGTTTTGGTTTATCTGCGCCCATTCGTGTGCCTGTGCCGCCAGCAACAATGATGGCATAATGTTTCATAACTCTTACTAAGATTGAGGTTAGATGTATCGTAAGCTTGGGAGATACAAAATTAAGCAGCACGAGTAAGAGTATGTTAATTCTGCTTTATTTTTATGAGAGGTGAGCGTTTTTGTGTATTCTTATAACTTTTTGGGCGTGTCCTTGTGGGCGTTACGCTGCGCGTACCCACAAGGTCGGCGTGCTACGGGCTAACGGTGCTACGCCCCCACCCGCCCACCCCCTGTGCAAGAGTGAAAGTGTGGGTGAGGGGCTTCGCACCAAGCCTGACGGCTTGCCCTCCGCATGCCTCACGCAAAGAACGCTGCCAGTACGCTAAGCCGATCTATTCAAACCTTTACCTTGTAAGTAACTGAAAATGAACATAAAATAAGATAAAGCAAGAATAATTCAAACAAGGTAAAAAATTTTAACCTTGTAAATGCTTGATAATGAGTATCAAACAAGATAAATCAAGGATATGTCTATAAACAAGGTAAAACATCCAAAGGCTGCATGCGTGAGGCATGCGGAGGGTGCGTCAGCAGTGCGGAGCACCGAAGCGATAGCGCAGCCCGCAGCACGCCGACCTTGCACACATGAGCGCCAGCGAAACGTGTGCAAGGTCACGCCCAAAAAATTTAGTAATCAGTGTGCTGATGCATGTTGAGTATTACGAAAATGAATGTGTTGAGTAAGTGTAAAAAAATCTCTAAATATCTTGTTGATAGGTTCGTTGAGCATAGCCGCCCTCATACCCAAAAGAGGATGAATTTTAACAATATACATAGAGATATCTTCTACTAACTTGACCCCAAAATCATGTATTTTTTGACAAAATTGAGGAGATAACTCACGATTGACATGCAATAAATGCTCAATTTGAGTAACTTCTCTGTAAAAATCGGCTGTTTTTGTGTCTAAAAACTTAGTAAAATCATCGTGAAAGTAGGTTTTTCGGATAGTTAAGCTTTCATTCAAATAATGTTTAGCTATGCCTACGTGATTAGCTAAAATGGTAATATCTGCCATTACAGCGAAGGGGATTCTATCCAAAGGACTTTTGTCAAAATAGCTTTTGTTATACTGAAAAAGATTATCATCTGTAACTTCTATATTGCGAACTTCAAACTGATTGGTAGCTGTTGCAATCAAACCGAAGGCATTCCAAGTATCATAAGATTGTACTTGGTTTTTATCCAAGAAAAAAGACCGAAATACAGGCGTGCCATCACTATTAACTTGGGGTACTCCATTTTCTACTATTTGTGCGTTAAAGCTAAAATGAGTGGCATACGGTGCGGCTGTACCCCATAACCATTTACCGTTAAGTATGTATTTATCTCCTATCTTTTGAGCTGTACCGCTTATCATTCCACTGCCTGCGAAACATACACGGGGATTAGTGAATATTCTTTTAGCTACTTCAGGTTTAATGTTACGAGAGAAGTAATTGGCACCACTAGTTAAAGTAACTACCCAACCCAAGCTACCATCCTCTTGGGCTAACTGTTCTATCATTTGTAAACCTTCTGTCAAAGAGACTTCTAAACCATGATACTCTTTGGGGATCCATATTCTTGTCCATTCGTTTTGAAATATTCTTTCTATCACGCTCGGACTTAACCTTGTTTCTTCTGGAATGATTAAGGTACTCATAAATTTTTCTACTTTATTTTTATTGTTACCTAAGGTGCAAATATAATAATATCCTCTCCCCGTAATAGAATTAGATGTAGGTTAATTTTTTGGGTCCTTTTTTACTGCGATAGAATAGTGCTACTCAACGCTGCGGTTAGCATTACATAAAACCTTTGCATGGTCTGATTTTGTATGCTATTGATTTATTTTGTTTTAGGCTTATTTTCAAGAAGTTGCGTGATTAAGTTTTGTTTTTACCCTTCGGTTAATTACAAGGTCAATTTTTGAATAAGCGGAGTTAGTTTACTTACTGCTTGCGTGAGGCATGCGGAGGGTGCGTGAGCAGTGCGTAGCGCAGCGAAGCACCGAAGCGAAGCGCAGCCCGCAGCACGCCGACCTTGTGGGCATGAGCGAAGCGAAACGCCCACAAGGACACGCCCAAAAAAAAGAATTAACAATTAAACCTTGGTTATTCTATTCCCGCATTAGGGGAGAGAATAGAGTTAATACAATGAAAATCAAGTATTTTAGAGTATATTACTTTGAATTATAAGCGAATGGCTGGAGTGTATGAGAAACTTGAAAGTTCAGGTTAGTGGGTCGTGTCCACGTCCGCCCCAAGGATGACACCGAGATAATCTTTTTAATCCTCTCCATGTTCCTCTTAAAATACCGTATTTTTGTATGGCTTGAACCATGTACTCCGAACATGTGGGCGTAAAACGACAAGCATTAGGCAGTAAAGGTGAAAGCATATATTGATAGACTTTAATTAAATTAATCAAAACCCATTTCATTATACAAAGATATGCAATCTATCTTTCCTGAGAACATAACCCCGGCAGTTATGAACGAACGTTGTCAAAACACGTTAGTAAGCCATTTGGGTATTGAATTTACTGAGGTAGGTAGCCATTACCTTTGTGCTAAAATGCCCGTTGATAAACGTACAAAGCAGCCTGCTGGACTTTTACATGGGGGTGCTTCTCTGACATTAGCCGAGACTCTGGGTAGTGCAGCGGCTTATTTGTGCGTAAATCAGGAAGAATTTTATTGTGTAGGTTTGGAAATCAATGCGAATCATATTCGTAGCGTAACTTCGGGATATGTGTATGGGCGCGCAGAACCATTACATATTGGTAGAAAAACTCATGTATGGGAGATTAAAATTTATGATGACAGTCAAAGATTAGTTTGCGTAAGCAGGCATACAGTAGCCGTAATTAGCAAAGAGGAGTTATTACAAAAAATTTAACTTCGTTATGATTTTTATTTTTTTGGGCGTGTCCTTGCCCACGTCTCGCTGCGCTCGTGTGGGCAAGGACACGCCCAAAAATGAAATTATTTCTTAGATTTAATCCAATGCTCATCTATCAAATAAACTCAGCACCTAACCCGCCGCAGATAACCACTTCAAAATAGTATCAGGAGTTAAAGTACTTTTCTCACTCAAAGACAAATCACGTTCAATCCTGCCCTGACGCATCTGAATTAAACGATTACCATATCGCAAAATGTCAGGGATGTGATGCGTAATAAGAATACAAGGTATCTGATAATCTTGTACAATGTTATGAATCATGTTCATCACGGTTTCTGCTGACGTGGCATCTAAAGCAGCCGTAGGTTCATCTAAAAGTAAAATTTCAGGTCTATACCAAGTGTGCATAAGCACAGCTAAGGCTTGTCTTTGTCCACCTGATAGTTTACCCATCTCTTGGTCTATCTTATCCTCCAACCCCATATTGAGCGTAGCTATTTTATCCTTTACTTTTTTTCTAAAAGTTGCTGTTATACTGAAACTTAAACCTAACTTGTTTTTTTTGAGATAGGCTAACCTAAAGTTCTGCACTACGGAGAGTTCGGCTACTGTACTTGAAAGCGGATTTTGAGCGATTTTAGCTATTTTTTTAGTTCTTTTCTCTGTGGATAAATGAGTAATGTCCTGGTTGTTTTGTGAAATAATACCTGTATCTAATTTTATCTCACCCGTAATAGCATTGAGTAAAGTAGTCTTTCCACTTCCGTTATTCCCAATAAGAATAACAAAATCCTTATTAGCAAGAGCAAGAGATACATTATCTAACGCTTTAATCTGTGTAGAGGCATCTATGATAAAAGTTTTATTAGCATTCGTAATAGTGAGCATAATAACTGAACAAACTAAAACCATTTTTTATTCATCAAGATAACGCCTAAGTTTTTTGATGCGTTTATATTTTTCTTTTTGGATATAGTTTTTGTGTTTTTCTATACTTAAGTCGGGTATATTTTGTTCAGAAGAGGCTTGCTGAGATAGTTCTATTGAAGCATTTTCTAAGTCTCTAATTTGCTGTATAAGGGATTGAGCATATTCATCATCGCATTTAATAGGCTGTGCTTTGCATAAGTTTTCTATCTCTTGAAACTCATCAGACTCATTGGTAGCAGGAATATGAGTTAGTAGAGTATCTATATGTTCTTCACTGTAAGTAATTTGTACTTCTTTTGACACATTTTTGATATTCGAAGTCATAGATACTGCTATAAATAAAATTAGCAACACAGATGCGGCAACGCCCCAAATATAACTCAAACTATTACGTGATTTTTCTTCTGCATCTAGCTTTTGATGTATGTTATGCCATACTCTATCAGGTGGATGATACACAGGCAATTTTTGATATATTTCATTTTTCATAAGCTTCTTACTTTAAGATAGGTTCTAATTTTTGCTTTAATAACTGTTTTGCGTAATGTAATTGTGATTTAGATGTACCAACAGAGATTTGCAAGAGTTCGGCAATTTCTTCATGTGAATATCCTTCTATTTCTGCTAGTACAAATATTTGACGAGATTTTTGTGGTAGAGATAAAATACACTTTTCTAGGTATTCCATGTCTGTTTGTTTTTCGATGAGGTTGTCAAAATCACAGAAGGTTAATGGGAGGATTTGAATATCCTGTCGTTGCGATGATTTCTTATTTTTTTTAAGTGCCGTTCGTACCACAATTTTTTTAATCCAGGCGCCGAGTGTGCTTTCTTTTCTAAACTCATGAATGTGTTTGAATACTTCTAAAAAGGCTTCTTGGAGTGCATCTTCGGCATCTTCGTAATGAACACATAAGCGTACGGCTATTGTGAACATAGCGGCACAATAGCGATCATAGAGTAGTTTTTGGAATCGCCTTTCTTGTTTGATACAGCCTTGGATAAGGGTTTCTTCGGATATATCCACAATTTTGACTTAAAGAGTGTCAGGGGTGGAAATAGGTTGGAATAGTAAGAGATTTTATTAAAATTTTGTCAAGTTTTTGTTTTAGTTGGGTATTTTTGAATTAGTGGATCAAAGATTGGTTTTATGCTTGACTTGCTTTATTGTGGGAGCGGAGGGATTCGAACCCCCGACCCTCTGCTTGTAAGGCAGATGCTCTGAACCAACTGAGCTACGCGCCCTAACAAAATGGATTGCAAAGGTAAAACGAATTTTTTTTTGTGTCAAGAAATGAAATGTAATTTTTTTGAATTCATATCTTAAAGCATTCACTATCAGTAATTTACTAAATAATAGTTTTTTGCTTTTTTCACAAGCGAAAGTATTTTTTAGAGACTTTTTGGGCGTGTCCTTGTGGGCGTTTCGCTGCGCTCATGCCCACAAGGTCGGCGTGCTACGGGCTACGCTATCGCTTCGGTGCTGCGCTTCGCTACGCACTGGGCTATCGCCCGCCCTCCGCATGCCTCACGCAGAAAAAACACACTAAACACATTTATCCAAAGTTTAATCTTTTACATGCCTCATAATCAAATTAAAACAAGGTAAAACGTCGCTATAAACTAAAATTAAGTTCTTCTGTTTATTTTTGTACCATGATAAAAATCGCCAATCCTGCGTATGACGTTGTATTCAAGTACCTGATGGAAGACAACAAAATTGCTAAGTTACTTTTATCGGATTTATTGCAAGAGGAGATTATAGACCTTGAAGTCAGACCGCAGGAATACATAATGGATGTTATTTCCATGACCGTATATCGCTTAGACTTTAATGCCAAAATAAAAAATGCGGATGGTACAGAAAAAGTGGTTTTAGTAGAGGTACAGAAAGCTAAATTTCCTAC
>JANWVE010000125.1 GCA_025057675.1 Bacteroidia bacterium | reverse complement strand
TAGGTACGCGTACGTATTTTATGCTACGCTGGGCAATTACAAAGGATATAGACTTTTGGATACGATACTCCAATACTCTTTACGTAGATAGACAAACCGTAGGTTCGTACTTAGATGAAAGTCAAGGAAGTAGGCGTTCAGATATAAAATGGCAAGTACGTATATGTTTTTGAGTTTGTGGTATTAAATTTATTTTTTTGGGCGTGTCCCTTGCTGCGCTCGGGTCGGGCTACTGCGCACTACGCCTTCGCTTCGGTGCTACGCTACGCTTCGCACTGCCTAACGGCATGCTCCGTATCCCTCACGCAAGCTGCATTTGGATATTTTACCTTGTTTTCATATATACCTTTGCTTTACCTTGTTTAATCTTGATTATCAAATATTTACAGGGTTAAATTTTTTTACTTTGGTTTAAGTGCTGTTATCTTGCTTTGTTTTTACTCATTTTCAAGTACTTACGAGGTTAAAACTTGAATACATGAACTTTAAATGACCCTTTAACCTTGAACACGCAACTTTTGCCTTATTTTGAATTGATTTTCAATGATTTACAAGGTTAAAATATATTTTAACCTTGTTTGATATTGATTTTGAGATATTTACAAGATTAAATTTTACATAAGTGAACTTAGTTCATAGCCACTTGCGTGAGGCATGCGGAGGGCGTGCGTCAGCACGGTGCGAAGCCCCTCGCCCACACTCAACCCCTTGCCCAGGGGGTGGGGCGCAGCACCGCAAGCCCGTAGCACGCCGACCTTGCTTGCATGAGCGTAGCGAAACGCAAGCAAGGACACGCCCAAAAAAAATATCATAATTTGACTACTATCAACATAAAAAACGCTTCCTTAATTATTTATCCAACGTTGATAATACTTTTCTTGCAAAGGCGCTTTATTCTTAGGATTGATAAGCTGATGTTTAACTACCTCAGGTTTTTCCGTGTGGGTTACCGTATAAGGAATTTCTATTCTGTTCCCATTCCTGTACAGCACAAGAGTTGTTTTTAGCCCATTAGGTAAATACCTACCCTCTTCATCAACAATCACACTTCGGATATCTTTATCTTTGAGTATATCCCCCACCTGTAACCCAATACGCTCCTTTTTACCTACATAAATTATTTTGTATTCTGGTTTTTGGATAATCGCTCGCTCTATTTTGACATCATTATCTTTAATAGGATGCTTGGGTACACAAATATTCTGCATAGATTTATACTCTAAACCTACATAAGAAAGCGATTTTTGTATATCTAACAGAGCTTTACCCGTAATGTAATTATCAAAAAATGCTTGTAAATCAGGATGTACCTCCTGAACAAATTCCTTGATAAACCCCTCTTCACTGAAAGATTTGTCTTTACCATACCTTTTTATCAAAGTTAAAATAACATCTTTTAATGTTTTTTGTCCTTCCGTTAAGCGGATAATTTCAATATCTAACATAGCACCTATGAGGGCGCCACGTAAATACACCTGTGGATATTGTTTTTTGTAAGGGTTTTTGAGTACATTTTTACTCATTTCTGTAAAAGGCATATCATTCGGGTATTTTTCTGCGCCCTGTATTTTGCTCAGTAAAATCCCCTGCAAATACTGTTCAGGGGTAATTACTTTTCCCCTTAATTGAGATATACCTGCAAAATACTCCGTAATTCCTTCGTAGAGCCACAAATGCTGGGACATAACAGGTTGTATGTAATTGAAATTACCTATATATTCACTATGTAAGCTCAATGGCTGTAAAATATGAAAAAACTCATGAATACAAACGTCTTTTATCATGTTGATAGCTACCTCGTTGCCAAATTCAGGCAAAAAATAGAAAGAAGAGTTACCATGTTCCAAGGCGCCAAAACCTTGTCCCTTAAAAGCCTTATAAAGTTTAAGCAATGTTTTGACTGTGGGTTTTCCTTCCATAACAGGTTTGAAAGAGGTGTAATCTTTGAGGTAGATAATAAAATCGTATCTGCTGACGGGTAGGTCGCCGCCTAAGAAATCTGAAATGGCTTGCATAGATGTTTTTACTTCTTGATAGATTTGTGCCGAGCGTTGGATACCTGCTTCATTGAATACACCTATGCGCACACGTGTGTTTCTAATAGTAAATGAGATGGTATCAGGAGGACTGAACATAATAGGGCAGTCTATCAATTCGTGATAAGTTTGTGCATTAAATATCTGTTTTTCTGCTGTGCTTGTGCAAGGTAAAACACTAATGCCGTATAAGTGGTTAGGTTTTTGAACTTCTAATGTGATAGGTATATTTTCCATGTTTTGGAAGTAGCCAAACCATCCACCTGCATTGAGTACGAAATTTCTGTTCTCTTGAATGTTTGTGCCTGCGGGTTCAAAGATTTTATTTTTTTTGGTATCTGCATCCCAGGTATCATTCACGAGGTAGTGGATAGTTTGAAGTTGGTCAGCTTTTTGGATGAAATAGCTATTATTTCCTCTTTTCTTTACAGGTAGAGGTTTATTATTTTTATCTAGGGCTGTAAAATTTTGGATATATCTGCCGTAGTCTAAGGTTGCGTAGGTTCCAGGTACGGTCATCGGGAAGTGATACCAAATTTGATTTTGAGTGATAGTAGGGCATTGTAGTTCTACTTTTACTTTATCTTCTTTGACCTGCGATAAGTTGATAATGTACTTATAAGCAGTATTATTTTGTCCGATAGCCAGTATGCAGTGGAGAGCTAAAATTGCTATACAACTATATTTCATACTACAAAAGTATGAGATTTACATGTTCGATTATGGTTAAAAATGAACAACACAATTTAAGTGATTGTGTTGTAATAATAGTTTTTATGTTTTTGGGCGTGTCCCTCGCTGCGCTCGGGTCGGGCTATTCCGCACTACGCGTTCGCTTCGGTGCTTCGCTGCGCTCCGCACTGCCTGACGGCATGCTCCATAGCCCTCACGCAAGCAGCCTTTGGACGCTTTACCTTGTTTTTATACACACTCTTGCTTTACCTGTTTTGATGTTGATTATCAAACACTTACAAGGTTAAAAATTTTTACTTTGTTTGATCTGCGCTCATTTTATTTTGTTTTAGATTGATTTTCAAGCACGTACAAGGTTAAGCCCTAAATAGATGGACTTCTTACAGTCCTGCAATCCTGAATATGCAAGTTTACTTTTGTAGTTATGTGTTTATTTGTTTGAGTTAGGAAGCTCAAACTACGTTATCAGTTACTTACAAGGTTAAGTTTTGAATAGATGGGCTTAGTTTAGTAGCCGCTTGCGTGAGGCATGCGAAGGGTGCGTAAGCAGTGCGAAGCACCGAAGCGCAGCGAAGCCCGTAGCACGCCGACCCGAAGCGCAGCAAAGGGACACGCCCAAAAATAAACCTAAATTCTAAAAATAGCTTGCTGGATCTAATTAATGACGCTTTACCTAAGAAAACATAACCTGGTTACAAGATATTAAACCCTATCCCTGCTTGTATAATATACATGTTTGTACTAGCAAAGTACCTTGCATAAGTTGCATTGAGTATTCCTTGTATCATTAGACCTTGACCATTGTATAGAGCTTGGTAGTAAGATGCACTTATCTCTGTCCTTTGACTGTATAAGCGAGTAGCCTGAGGAGAGTTACGAATTTCTAAAAATACTCTATTTTTATCCTCATCATCAAAATAGTAGTTTGCACCAATGGCAACTTCAAAAAATGTTTTTGCACTTTTAGCATTGTAAATGACCGTTACTGCACCTAATGAGTCCCTTCTTGAATTTCTTTCATCAGTAGTTATGCCTAAACCTGTTTGTAATCGTATTTTTTGAGTATTGAGAAAATTGAAGGAAATAATTTGCCAATCATAAGTTTTGTAAGAGTCCCAAAATCCTTTACTGTTTGTGTAACTGGCAAATGTGGATAGACTGCTATACATACCTTTATACCGAAAGTCCGTAGCAAAAATACCTACATTGAGCCTAGCACGAGGATGCAAAATAAGTCTAGATGACCCATTGCTCGCTATACCCCCGGCTAGAACTTGCGTCTCTAATGAGATGATTCTTCTAATGCCCTCATTTCTTTTTTTGTCTAAAACTTTTCTTTCATAGTTCCATATTGCGCTGATAATCCTGTAAGTACAATAATCACCACCCGCCTGGCAGCCTGTGCCCGCACATATACCTACCAAAGCACCTACTTGTGCAAAATGCACTCCTAAGCCCAAAGAAATCCAAAACACAAATAAAGTAAAAATTTTTTGCATAGTGCAAAGTTACAGAAATAAATCCTGTTTTGAAAAAATGAAAAACAAACAGAATATAATTCTGTAACTTTGCCCAAAATGATACATCTAAAAGACGTACAACATCTCTCGGGCATAGAGATTATAGCTCGTCAGATTGTAGAGGGTTTTATCACAGGTTTACATAAAAGTCCCTATCATGGTTTTTCTGTGGAATTCGCTGAGCATCGGTTATACAACACAGGTGAGAGTACGAAGAATATTGACTGGAAAGTATATGCCCGTACCGAGAAATTATTTGTTAAGAAATTTGAAGAGGAAACCAATTTGCGCTGCCAAGTAGTGCTAGATATCAGTAATTCTATGCGATATCCTCCTGTGGAGCAGAATAAGCTTCGTTACGGAGCTTACTTAGCCGCAAGTTTAATGTATCTATTAACTAAACAAAGAGATGCAGTGGGTTTAACCTTGTTTGACGAAAGTATTCTACTGCATACATACCAAAAATCTACAAATACTCACCTGCGTAATTTGTTTTTGAAAATGGATCATGCTATACGCAATTATCTTCATGAAAACAAAACGCATGCTGCATCCGTACTACATCAAATTGCAGAAAAAGTCCATCGGCGTGCTATGGTAGTGATTATCTCGGACTTGTTTGATAATGTCAGCCAAAGTGAGGAAATTTTTAGTGCATTAAAACACCTTAAACACAATAAACATGAAGTAGTTATTTTTCATATCCTAGATAAAAAAACAGAAATAGATTTTGCATTTAGTACTGGGCAAATTACTTTCAAAGATATAGAAACAGGTCAGGAAATAAAAGTGCAAACTAACCAAATAAAAAGTGCTTATCAAAAAGCTATCCAATCCTACAAACAAAAATTATTATACAAGTGCGGTGAGTATAACATTGATTTTAATTCTATTGACATTGCAGAGCCTTTTGAAGTAGCTTTGAGGCGCTTTTTAATTAAGCGAACCAAGTGGGTTTAATATCTTTTCTGCCTAATCTACCAAAGTATAGGTACAAGATTAAAGCTGAAAATAACACAATCATTCCTGAAAATAGACGATATTGGGGTAGTCCCTCGGCAAATAAGCCTGTTACAAAGGCTTCTAAAAAAGCCGCGATTATTAACCAAAATGCACAAATAATAGCCATTTTTATTGCATCAAAACCGTAGATACGAAAAACATCTCTGCGAGTATAATGACCAGGAAAGAGAACTTTCCAACCTAACATAAACCCAATACCGCACCCAAAAACAATCATAGTGAGTTCAATAGTGCCATGTACCATGATAGTAAGCCAAAAGTCCGTAATAATATCATGCCGATAGAAAATATGAAAAAAACAACCTACCATAATTGCATTAGTAATCAAAAGATACAAAGTACCCAAGCACGCTGTTAAACCTAACATAAAACCTTTGAGTAGCACTGTAATGTTATTAAACATGATTTCCGCAAAAGGTAAAAACTTGTATTTATCCGCATAAACGTTGAAAGGCTTTTTATTTCTTATATTGTTCTCGGTCATTAAAACATAATCTGTTCCTAAAATCTTTTTCTCATAGCTTTTATGAAATTCGCATGCCCAAAATCCGAGTATGCTGAATACAACAAATATCAAAGCTGATATCCATAAGTATATTTTGTATATCCTGAACAGTTGGGGTCCTGAGTATAAAAAAAAGCGTTTTATTTTGAACCAAGATAGCCTCGGAATTTGATAAATAACCCCATGTGCCTCACTAATTAAACGGGCTAAATATAATGTTATACGCTCATTAGGAAAGTTTGCCAATGCGTATGCATAGTCTGCGGTAGCAGCACGATATAAATTAGCCAGTTTTTCAATCTCTGTTTCATTCAATTGCGTTTTAGTGTTAGCTTTTTGTGTAAGTTTTTCTAATGTATTCCAGTCAGATTGTCGTTTATCTATGAACTGTACAAAATTCATCAGGTACAAAGATAAGATATTTGAGCGAATTTTTAGAAGTCTGTTGTTTATCCTGCGATGGTATTTTATGTTATTATATTTTTGGGCGTGTCCCTCGCTGCGCAGCGAGGGACACGCCCAAATAACCTAAACCTAAATTTTAGCACTTATCTCAATTTTCTAAAAAACAACAAGTAAAATACTACACACCAGCAAAAAATTACATGAATTAGAACTTGTATCTACGAGGTTCAAAATTTACACGAAGCCCTGTCATCAAAGAAAGAGAAACCTCATTCTTGATAAAATAACCGTCCTCCTCTAACCTTATTCTCGCTATGGCGTCCAGATAAACATTCGGAAAGACTTCATAACTCGTACGAAAGTAAATGAAAGTGATTTCGGTAAGAATACCTTGTAAAGTTACATTGTTATAATCTTGAAACTTCAAATTATTGCTGGCAAAGATATTAGTGCCGTATTCATATCTATCATTCTTGTTAGCGCCGTACTGAGCATAGGAAATAATTAACTCGCATTCTACATTTTTTAGAGGAGTATAAAACAACGTACCAACAATTTCATGTGCGTTAGCACCTAAATAATGTCCAAGATATTGGTTGTAATGGGCATAATTAGCAGATGTGTTGTAATGTCCAAAAACGTAAGGGCGAATACGAGAGTATTCTGTGGCGATGTCCAAGTTTTTAATTCCTAGTACGTTAATATATTTTATCCCTACCTGGTACGCATATTTATTACCCCACCATCCTTTACCGTATTTACGGTTGCCCACATTATAGTCATCTAAAACAAACTGCCCATGCAACTTAAACCTTTTTGCTATGCGAATAGTAGCATCTGCGTTTAGAAAAGAATTATCTGGACTGCCAATATACTGCTCCACTGAACGATAAAAAATAACAGGATTAAGATATTCTAATTCAAAACCTCTACGTCCATTAGGATTATGAGAAGCAGCTACTACGCATTCAGATAATCCAATATTGATGTTTTTGGTTACATTGTAGCCTAATCGGTGAAAAGTAGCATATTTACGAGGATAAGCACCTATTGCATCGGGTTTATTGTATCTAAAATCTACTAATTGGGTGTATAAATTAGTGTATTCAATTTTCCAGATAGTAGTTTGCACTTTAAGGAATAGATAATCTGTGGCAAAGTCGGATAAAATGAGAGAGGACTGTCCTTGTCCCCAGAAATTTCTATCTCTGCCAAATTGTACTTGAATATTTTTGTGGGCTTTGATATCAATATAACCTTTTACCGTGGCAAAATCATATCCTCGTGTTTTGAAAGTTTTTAAGAAATTCTCGCCGGGTACAACTTGGTAGGTCTGAATGTAGTTAGAAATATACACATCAGGTACAAATTGATTATCTATTACTTCGGTAAAATAGCCGATTCGGTTACCCACTCTACCGCGAACATTCAAGCCGCGTGAATTTTGGTAAGCATTCTCTTTAATGTATTTGTTATTGAGATTGTATCCTTGCCTTTGACCTACTGCTCCGTAAATGACAGGATTGACGAAGAAATCAAAATCTTTGCTTTGATAGCTGTAAATATCTCGTTTATTAGTGTAAAAATAGCGTAGTATTCCTTTACCTGTATTCATCTGACCTTGTACATCACTTACTTTGAGTTTATTTCTTTGGCTGCGCCAGTTACTTTGTACGCTATCCGCTTTTTGAATAAGTGAATATGCATACTCTCGCCTGTATGGTTTGACAAAACTGCTGCCCATATTATCGCTGTATCCTAATATCTCTAATCGTTCTACATACTGACCTAATGAAGATTGCAAAGGCACATACGTATATTGCGCGATTGCTAAATTAAAAGATAAACTAAATAACAACAACAGACGCATGTGCAAAAATAAAGCATAAAATGTACATATCAAACTGTATGAAAATATAAAAACAAGAATTTAACTTGTATATAAACACGAATTTGATAAACCTTTTTATTGATTAGATTAAAAGCCTATTTTTTTTGGTAAAGTCGACGGGTGTTATTTCATATAGTTAAATTTTTGATAATTTTTTGGGCGTGCCCCTTGCTAACGCAAGGGTCGGGGCATTCCGCACTGCGCTAACGCTTCGGTGCTTCGCTAACGCTTCGCACTGCCCTGACGGGCATGCTCCATGCCCCTCACGCAAATGACCTGTGCAGTTATGTCTTTACCTTGTTTGAGCTTGAAGTACAACTACTTACAAGGTAAAACTTTGCATAACTTACAAAAAATGAATTTTTCAGAGGTTCTTTGCGTGAGGCATGCGAAGGGCGTGCGTTAGCACGGTGCGAAGCGCAGCGAAGCACCGAAGCGATAGCGTAGCCCGTAGCACGCCGACCTTGCCCACACCAGCGCAAGCGAAGTGTGGGCAAGGACACGCCCAAAATAAAATTAAAACAAAACAAACTTCGAACACAATACCCCTATAACTTATCTACCTCGGTTTTACCTATCTTTGCACTGTGATTCGTTTTATAGCCTTTTGGGCAGGGTTAACTTTATCTTTTTGGACTATTGCACAAAAGGATAGTATAAC
>JANWVE010000124.1 GCA_025057675.1 Bacteroidia bacterium | reverse complement strand
GATAATCAATATTAAACAAGGTAAAACAAAGGCATGCATGAAAATAAGGTAAAACATCCAAAAGCTGCATGCGTGAGGCATGCGGAGGGCGTGCGTCAGCACGGTGCGGAGCGCAGCGTAGCACCGAAGCAAAGCGCAGCCCGCAGCACGCCGACCCGAAGCGCAAGCGAGGGACACGCCCAAAAATAAATTTATTTAAGAGATAAAACTATTCAATTTTATGTAGCTTATGTTACACTTCAAACTTAAGCTGACTTGAGATAATAAAAGTATAACGTTGATTTACAATTAAATGTAAAATTAAATTTGAATAAGTTATTTACTTTACTCTCTATCTGAAAAACTTTTTTTGGTTTAATTCGTAAAAGGTAGTAATTTAACAGTGTTATGAATATAAAAAGAACTTTTATCGTTTTACTTTGCACATTATTCACAAAGTGGTTGTCTTTTGCAGGTGAGGCTTCTACATTTTTCAAAATGTACGTTCCACCTAATGCGGATAACTCAGGACGCAGGAGCTGCTTGGTACTTACTGCCGTCAAAAATAACACTACGGTAACGGTTGTAGATGATAATATGGACGGCGATAGCGATGATAGCTGGACAGGAACACTGAACGCAGGTCAAAGCTATGTAATATATATTGTCAACGGTGCTGTGAATGATGATATTGGTGGAAAGCATGATGGGGATTATTTTATTGTAACCTCAGATAGTACCATTGTTGCCTATCAAGCCACTAACTCACAATGGCAACATGATTTTGTCCCTTCAACTAACAAAACTAATCTTGGTACAGAATTTTATATTTACTCTTATACTACAGGTGGAAGTAATAATGATTTGGATATATTCGCTTACCAAAACGGTACTACTGTACAAGTGTACGACTTAGGTCCTAGTGGTTTAACATCAACACAAACAGGTACTACCACAGTATCTGCTACGCCTACTTTAATACTTACTCAAACCTTAAATATTGGTGAAGACCTTATATATTTTTATACAGGTGGCAGAGACATTTTTCAGCACAGAAGAACTTACAGAGTAGTAACCGATAAGCCTGTAACCTGTATGACAGGACAACTATGGACAGGAGGAGGAGGAATAAAAGATGCAGGCGCTTATGTTCCGAGTAATACAGGTTTTATGATAGGAAATTTGTTTTACTTCATTATTCCGACCGATGCTTGTTGTCCCAATGAAATGGAGCTAAGGTTAGCTTCTTACTCACCTGTTCCTGTCAATGTTAGTTTGTCTTGCAGAGAGTTTGATGGTTCAACTTGGTCAGGATGGAATAGCATAACTTCATGGACATTAAGCCCAGGACAAACTGCCGACTGGGTAAACAGAGCTACTTTCAACGGAGTAAGCTACAATAATAAACCGAACGCCCGTATATTTAGAATAATTGCTGATACCTGTGCGCAAGTTACCGTACTTGAAGCCAACTGGATGGAAACAGGCAGTATAGGCACTAGTGATATGCTCAATAGCGTAGCTTCTGCTAATGGCAGCGGAGTAGGAAACGTGTTCAGAAGCTATATCCCACCCCCAGGTAATAAAGCCTCTTCTGTTAATCCTTTTACTTCTCTGCCTTATAGTGGTGCATTTTCACACGTGTATGCATACTCGAATGTCAATAATAATACAATTACTGTAAAAGATAAATCCACAGGAGGCACTATTCTAAATCTTACCCAAGTGGTTCATCAAGATAAATACGTAGATTTTCTTATCAATACAACCACATGGAATAGCATGAACGTACCTAGCGCAGGGAAGCGCCCATGGGTGGAAGTTTCAGGCACAGGTCCTATGTCTGTAATGTCAGGAAACTGGAACGATAATTGGCATACTTACGCTAATACTTCCAAACCTTTCGTACTACAATCTACTGCTATATTAGATAAAAATAGTGTTTCCACTAGCGACACTCTTACTATTCTATACAAAATATATAACCCCTCTAATACTACCTTAACCGTTAATACGATTCAATCTTACTACAATCCCACAGAGTATCAATTTATATCTGCGAGTTTAACTCATTTAGGAAGCACACACTCACCCTACATTGTACCGAATGATACGGTGAAATTCACAGGCTTTCCGACCTCAATTGCTGTTGATGACACTTTTTATTTTCAACTCAAATTAAAAGTTAATAAGAGCGCTTCCAACCCTAACGACCACAATACGACTATTATACCTTCCCAACTGTATGTGGCTGCTTCTGCACCTGGTACCTGCAAAATCGTGTCTGATAACAACACAAATGTTACTTTTTTAACTATTCCAAAAATTACCCTCTACACCGATAAGCAAAAAACACTTTGGTGGAAAGTACACACAGATAACTACGCAAAAGTAGCACTAGAATATCTTGACGAGGGTACTAAACAATTCAAACCCTCTAAGTTTGAGTACTTATATACTCAAGACCCTAAACAACAAGTTGTGTCTAACCACAAGTATTGGAGAGCTAAACTAGTAACGAAAGACGGTTTATGGACCTACTCTAATATCGTAGAACTCACAGGCATAGATGCACCTGCAGTCCCTGTATTTGAAGTGTATCCTAATCCTGCAACCAATGTGCTAAATATTGATTTACTATGTGGTAAGGTTAAGTACACACGTGTAGAAATGTATGATATGTTCGGAAGACTAATGTTTTGGCATGTTACTCACATCACAGACGCAGGCGAGAAGTCGCAAATAGATATCAGCGGATTAAGTGCAGGAATGTATCTCATAAAAATCACTACAGACACGGAAAACATAACCTACAAGATACTAAAGCAATAAAATACTACTTAGTTTGACTCATATTCTCAAGCTTTACGGGGTATGCTTTCGTGGGAGCATACCCAAATTTATTGATATAGATTATTATTTGACTTTTTGGGCGTGTCCTTGCCTACACGAGCGCAGCGAAGGGACACGCCCCAAAAATAAGCACTGAACAAAATTGTAAGGCTTACTTGTAAAAGATTCAACTACCACGAAAACGAATAAAGTATATTTGCAACCGAAAAACAATACAAAAAAATTTGTGTGTTATTGATTAAGTACATAACTTTGCACCTCTTTTTGGTCTTGCATAGAAATAAGTATGGCTAAGCACTCAGTGTGGATTGAAGTGTTCAACCTAAGGAACGGAGTATATGAGTACAAATTTTTAATAGATGATGGTTTTTTTAATACCTTTGAACATAGCATTATACAAAAAGCAAAGTTGAATGCCTATGTTCAATTAAGAAAAACTTCACATGGTATGGACACGAAACTGTATTTGCACGGCGAGATAACTGTTCCTTGTGATATGTGTGCGGAAGAGTTTATCATTTCTATACAAGCCAAAGATGAGGTTGTGTATCGCTATAAAGAAGGCTACAGCGAGCAAGAAAAGGAGAAATTAGAGGAAAGAGAGCAAAGAGAATTGCGCTGGGTCTCTATAATTGATAAACAAATTGATGTAGGACAAGAACTGTACGAGGTAGCCCACATTCAGATTCCTATGAAATTATGCCCTGCTCAAAAGGATGGAGTTTGCTTGGTATGCAAAAGAAAACCTCAAGAGTGGCTTAATCAGATAGGCAAGCCTGACTCCGATAGCGATTACATAGACCCTCGCTGGAATGATCTGAAAAAAATCAAGTTTTAACTTAGTATACAGATATGCCAAATCCTAAAAGAAAGTTATCTAAATCCAGAAGGGACAAACGCAGAACTCATCAAAAAGATAGAGTTGCAACTATTGTCAAATGCCAAAATTGTGGAGCCTCAAAATTGTACCACACTATTTGCCCTGCTTGTGGGTATTATAGAGGACAACAATATATTGTCAAAGAATAGGTTTTAAGCCTTAATAAGTACATGCGCATTGCCTTAGATGTGTTTGGCGGAGATCTTGCCCCACAGGCTAGTATAGAGGGCGTATCCCTGTTTCTTCAAGAGAATAAACAAGCCCATGTACTATTAATTGGGTACGAAGATGCTATACAAAAGTTAATGGCGGAGCATGGTATTTCTACTACCCGCATAGACATTATCCATACCACTGAATACATCGGTATGGATGAACAGCCCGTACAAGCTTTTCAACAGAAACCTAAAAACAGTATATCTGTAGGGTTAAGTTTAGTCAAAGAAAGAAAAGCAGATGCTTTTATTAGTGCAGGAAACACAGGAGCTATGTTAGTAGGCGCATCTTTGATCTTATCACCCATCAAAGGAGTACAACGCCCTACAATAGGCACTTACTATCCCCAGAAAGGGGGAGCGTTCGCCTATTTGCTAGATGTAGGATTAAACATGGATTGTAAACCTGAGCACTTGGTAGGATTTGCCCAATTAGGCAGTACTTACATGCGTGTCATGCACCATATAGGAAGCCCTCGCGTGGCATTACTTAATGTAGGTCAGGAAAGAGGTAAAGGTAACCAATTAACTAAAAAAGTATATGAACTATTATCTCGACAAAATGACATTTACTTTATAGGAAATATAGAAGGCAGAGATCTACACAATCAAATTGCAGAGGTAATAGTTTGTGATGGTTTTCTTGGAAATATTTTACTCAAACACGCAGAGGCAATATACGACTTGTTCAAGGACAGAATAGATGTCAATATCTTTAACTATGAGCTGTACGGAGGAACACCAATTTTAGGTATAGAAGGTGTTGCAATCATAGGTCATGGAATTTCCAACAGAACAGCATTCAAAAACATGCTTCATAAAGCCGCAGAATTGGTAGAGAAAAAACTGATTGAAAACATTCAATCTGATTTTGAAAAAAAGTATGTCCTGCGTTAAAATACGGGCTATATTTTTACTCATACTTGTTTATACTTTACTCAGCGGATGTAACAAACAGTATCTGTCCGCATATTTAACTGAAGACGAATACTTGAGACAAGTTAAATGGAAAATAAAAATAGATACGAACTACAAGTATAAAAAAGCCAACCCAGAAATACTACGATCTCTTTCTCAAATTCAAGACTCCATAAATGTAATTATTTTTTTTGGCACGTGGTGTTCAGATAGTAGGAAGTGGATACCCAAATTACTAAGTATCAAAGAAAGCCTACCTATTAAAAAATATGAGTTTATCGCCGTGGATACCACCAAAAAAGATGAAAAATTATGGACAAGAAAATATGGGGTAAAAAAACTACCTACTATCATATTTAGTCGTGATAATCAAGAGATTGGAAGAATTGTTGAAAAGCCAAAGAAAGGATTAGAGAGGAACATTTACAAAATTGTTACTGAAAAAAATTAAAAAATAATTTGGTGGTTTGTATAAAAATACATATCTTTGTATCAAGTTTGGTTTTGAACACAGTATTCAATTCATAGGTACATTTATATCTTCACTACAAAAAGTTCTATATACGAGTCATGAATATGAAAAAAATAGTTTTGGGGTTAATATTAACTATGCTTCTAAACATTCAAGCGAATGCACAAAGAAGCGGTTTCAAACCCAGGGTTTTCATAGGTCCTACTTTAGGTGCCATGAACTACATTGGCGACTTAGATGATGATTTCTATCCTAAGTTTACAAAATTAGGAGGGGGGGGAGAGTTTCGCGTTCAGTTCAACTCACATATATCAGCCCGAGCTTTTGCTGCTTTTGGAAGAATAGGTGCCAGTGATGCAAAAAACACAGACAAAGTACGAAAGGCTAGAAATCTAAGTTTTCGTTCAAACATATTTGAATTTAGCGGTCAGCTCATGTATGATTTCTTTGCCAGTACGCGCAAGTATAGATATCGTCCAATGTATAATCCTTTTGTATTCGCAGGCGTAGGCGTATTTACTTACAACCCCAAAGCAAAATATCAAGGTAAATGGTATGATTTACAACCCCTCGGCACAGAAGGACAAAACATCCCTGGATCCAAAATTAAACCTTACTCTTTGACACAAGTTTGCATACCTTTTGGGGCTGGTCTACGTGTCAAAATCAAACCCAACATAGATTTGAACTTTGAACTAGGCTTCCGCTACCTATTCACAGACTATTTAGATGATGTAAGTACAAAAGAAGCCGCAGACCCATATCTCATCAAACAATATGCTGGCGCTAACGGCGATATCGCCTTCGCACTTGCTAATCGCGCTAACGAAGGTTCACCTAATCAGCTTATTAGTGAAGAGTACTCCTGGTTCACTACAGGACAACAAAGAGGAGATCCAACAGATAGAGACTGGTATTCTTATACAGGCGTAACTCTATCCTACTACTTAGACTGGGTACGCTGTCCTAAATTCAAGTAAAATAAACTAAACTCCATAAAGTAGGAGAGGGCAAAGTAATTCCCTCTCCTATTTTTTCAACTTTTATTTTTATTTAGTTTATCAAGTAGCAAAAACTTATTATATTTTATATATTTTCTTGGGCGTGTCCCTTCGCTGCGCTTGGGTCGGGCTACTCCGCACTACGCTATCGCTTCGGTGCTTCGCTATCACTTCGCACTGCCTAACGGCATGCTGCGTATCCCTCACGCAACGCTGTATTTTGATGTTTTACTTGATTTACGCATATCTTTGTTTTATCTTGTTTAACATTGATTATCAATTACTTACAAATTTAATTCTTTTCTAAGTGAAGTTAGCTGATTTGCAACTTGCGTGAGGCATGCGGAGGGCAAGCCATCAGGCTTGGTGCGAAGCCCCCCGCACACTCTCTTAACTCCTTGCCCAGGTGTGGGCGGGTGGGGCGCAGCACCGTTAGCCCGCAGCACGCCGACCTTGCACACATGAGCGCAAGCGAAACGTGTGCAAGGACACGCCCAAAAAATACCCAACTTATAAGCGAAGCTTTAACATGTTTTTCTTGCTTTGTAACCAATGTCCAAACACATACTGCTGAGTAATAACAATACGCTTACGGTCATCAATAGTAGACCAATATGTAGAAGGCTCAATTTGACCCCTAAAATATCGCCAATAAAAAGTAACCTTGTGTTTTTCGCCTGTTTTTAACGTAAAAATAATATGAGCAAAAGGCTTAGCTTTGTAAAGTAATGAGTCCTCCTTTTCTTTGGTAATAAGGGTGCTATCAGGATACATAGAAAATTCTATCAAAGCCACACCGTTACGAAAATAGTTAATCCCCTTTTGAACATAATAGTTATATGTAACCTCTTTTTCATCTATATACCAGCGAGTAGGTTCTTTTTGTACTAAGGTGTAGCCACTATCTCCGCTTGTGTATTGCACTTCAATTTGGACAAGGTTATGTAAAGCCGTTTTGAATATCCGCCGACTTTTAAGAAGTAAAGTATCCGTGGTGAAGCGTGTAGTTAAATAGCCATTAAAGCCATCTATACCTATTATATAAGGGTCTTTGGCGCTTTTTAACCTTGCATAAGTTCCGCTCTCACCTGCCTGACCGCCAATATAGTATTCTTTAATTAGTCTGTTACTTTTGTCATAAAAACTTACTTGAGTGCCTTTTTTAACTAATAAATCTCTTACTTGGCTTTTCATATCTTCGGATATAGGAGACTTTACCGAAGTTAGGTATGCTGTTTCTAAAATCGTGTTAATTAAAAGTAGGTTAGCAGGTTCTTTGTTATTAAGTAGCCAATAGTTAGGAGTTTTGCGAGTAAGTGTAACTGTATTCTTTTTATCCTTGATAATAATTTTGTAAATGTTTGCGGTATCTTTAATAGCAAATCCTGTTTCACGAGGTGAGGTAGAAGAGGTGGACTCACTAAAAACTACATAGTACGTCAGTATAGAGAGAAAAAACAGAATAATGAGCAGTACAGTAATACCCTTATAAGATTTCATACGTGAATTTGCAAAGGTATATACATTTTATGTTAATGTCTATTTTTTCTTTACATAAGAAAGTTATATTCAAAAGTTGAGTTTTATATCAAGTCTGAAAAATAATTTTATTTTTTTGGGCGTGCCCTTGCCCACACTTCGCTGTGCTTGTGTGGGCAAGGTCGGCGTGCTGCGGGCTACGCTCACGCTTCGGTGCTACGCTTCGCTACGCACTGGGCTAACGCCCACCCTCCGCATGCCTCACGCAAGTTGTCATAAACTAACTCTATTTATCCCATTTTATGCATTAAAATGAATTTTGAGTTGCGAACGCAGATATGTGGCTGTTTGTGAAGAAGTTGAAATCAAGCATTTTTATTGTTATGTATAGAAACAATGTGTTGAATTTCCGAAAGTAATCTCTCTATTGCATTAAATGGGTTAGAACTAAAGCCTCATCTTTGTATGCCTGTTCATATTATTTTTATTCCTAGCGCACTTTTGAGTTAACTCTCCACTGCACTGAAAAATCATCCAATTTACAAATACATTTAGTAGGTAATAATTTTATGTGTGGCAAATTCATTTTTACTATATAGATGTACCATGTACACCCCTGTTTGAATTTAATTCAAGGAAAAACAAGCTAAAAGAAGAGATAAATTTCATTAGTGAAAATGAAAAGTATTTATCTGGGCGTGCCCCTTGCTGACGCAAGGGTCGGGGCATTCCGCACTACGCTAACGCTTCGGTACTTCGCTACGCTTCGTACTGCCTAACGACATGCTCCATGCCCCTCACGCAATTTACCTGTGCAATTATATCTTTACCTTGTTTGAGCTTGAAGTACAATCACTTATAAGCTAAACTTTGCATAAAATACAGAGAAATGATTGTTTCAGAGATCCCTTGCGTGAGGCATGCGAAGGGCGTGCGTCAGCACGGTGCGAAGCGAAGCGTAGCACCGAAGCGATAGCGTAGCCCGTAGCACGCCGACCTTGTGGGCATGAGCGCAAGCGAAACGCCCACAAGGGCACGCCCAAAAAAATAA
>JANWVE010000123.1 GCA_025057675.1 Bacteroidia bacterium | reverse complement strand
AGGGATACAAGAAGTCCATGTATTCAAAATTTAACCTTGTATATGATTGAAAATGAATACAAAACAAGATAAAATAATAGCAGTTCAAACAAGGTAAAAAACTTTAACTTTGTAAGTAGTTGATAATCAATGTTAAACAAGGTAAAGCAAAGATATGTCTAAAAACAAGGTAAAACATCCTAAGGCTGCTGCGTGAGGCATGCGGAGGGTGCGTCAGCAGTGCGGAGCGTTAGCGTAGCACCGAAGCGATAGCGTAGCCCGCAGCACGCCGACCTTGCCCACACGAGCGCACAGCGAGCCGTGGGCAAGGGCACGCCCAAAAATAAAAAACAAACTATCAAACTTTGCCTAACTCTATATTGAAATTCTGCATTCAAAAACTATAAAATATAAAATAAGTACGCAAAACGCACTTAACTGCGTGCTTTTCAAATAAAAAATACTAAAAACTTGACTTTATAAGAATAATTATCATAACTTTGCAGTCCTTTTTCAGAAAGTATAAAAGTATATTTAAGGTTACGTATGAGCCAAAGAATTAGAATAAAGCTCAAGTCTTATGACCATAGTCTTTTAGATAAAGCAGCTGAACGAATTGTAAAAAGCGTTTTGAGTACAGGTGCTGTGGTAAGCGGTCCGATTCCATTACCTACCGAGCGGCATATTATTACGGTCAATCGTTCTCCCCACGTAGATAAAAAAAGCCGTGATCAGTTCCAAGTATGTACTTACAAACGTTTAATTGATATTTTCACGAATACCTCTAAAACAGTAGACGCGCTAGCAAAATTAGAACTACCCAGCGGTGTAGATGTACTTATCAAAGCATAACACAAAAGCATTATGGCAACAGGACTTATCGGCAAAAAAATTGGGATGACCCGCATTTTTGTAGATGGCAAATCCGTACCATGTACAGTAATAGAGCTGGGTCCCTGCGTAGTAACGCAAATCAAAACAATAGAAAAAGACGGATACCAAGCATTTCAAGTTGGGTTCGGTGAGAAAAAAGAAAAACATACTACCCAACCTCTGATGGGACATTTCAAAAAGGCTAATACAACCCCTAAACGTAAATTAGCGGAGTTCCGCTTTTTTGAAAAAGAAGTTAAATTAGGTGATACTATCCGAGTAGAGGATGTATTTGCTGAGGGAGACATCGTAGATGTGAGCGGTACTTCTAAGGGAAAAGGTTTTCAAGGTGTAGTAAAGCGTCATGGGTTTGGTGGCGTAGGAATGAATACGCACGGCCAGCATGATAGAGTAAGAGCACCAGGTTCAGTAGGTGGCTCTTCCTTCCCCTCAAGAGTATTTAAGGGGCTTCGCATGGCAGGCCAGACAGGTAACAGAAAAGTAAAAGTACTTAACTTGACTGTATTAAAAATCATCCCCGAGAAAAACGTACTTGTAGTATCAGGCTGTGTTCCAGGACACAATAACAGTTATGTAAGAGTAGAAAAATAATAATAATTATGGAGGAAAGGCATTATGGAAATCCCATTATACAATGTAAATGGTCAGCAAATATCATCCGTTCAAGTATCTGACGAACTTTTCGGAGCTACTCCAAATGACCACGCCATTTATTTAGATGTTAAACAGTATTTAGCTAATCAACGTCAAGGTACTCATAAAGCTAAAGAACGTGGCGAAGTAAGCGGTAGTACCAAAAAACCCTACAAACAAAAAGGAACAGGAAATGCCCGCGCGGGGCATAAACGCTCTCCCTTGTGGCGGCATGGAGGTAGAGTGTTCGGACCTCGCCCAAGAGACTATCGGTTTAAACTAAATCAAAAACTTAAATTATTAGCACGCCGCTCGGCTATGATATATAAAATTCAAGAAAATAACTTACTTTTAGTTGAAAACTTCACCTATCAAACCCTAACTAACGAGACTCTACCTAAAACCAAAGTCTTCTTGAAGTTCCTAAAAGACTTTAATGTACAAAATGAAAAAGTATTGTTTGTACTACCTGCACTTCCACAATTACCTAAAGCACCTGATACACGTAAAAAAAGAGGTTTATATGTAGAGGGATACATTCCAAAAAAGTCTCGCAAACCTATCATAACTTATAAGGAATATAAACAAAAACTTGCATCTTCAGTAGAAGCCTACAATATGCAAAAAGCTATTTTTGATGAACAATATAAAAAAAATAAAATGTTGTACTTAGCAGCACGTAACCTACCCAAAGTAACAGTAATCACTCCCATTGAGCTGCACACTTACAACATTATGAATGCAGGTAAAATTATTATGATGAAGGATGCTTGGGATAATTTTGTATCAAACATAACTAAGTAAAAGGAGGTGAAAAAATGATTATCAAAAGGTTTATCGTTACTGAAAAAAGCAACAAACAGACGGAAAAAAGGAACATTTACACATTTGAGGTAGACGTGCATGCGAACAAAATAGAAATTGCCAAGGCAGTAGAGAATATGTTCAATGTTCAGGTAAAAGAAGTGAGAACTCTAATTCGTATGGGCAAGAAAAAGGTAAGAATGACCAAAAAAGGTATCTCCGTAGGGCGGACCAATCGTATTAAAATCGCAAGGGTACAGCTGCAAGAAGGAAATAGTATTGATATTTACGGAACAAACGTTTAATTAAACTTAACTTACTTTAGGTATGGCAATTAAAAAATTTAAACCAGTAACTCCCGGAACACGCCATCGTTCAGTGGTTGCTAACGATGATATTACTACTAATGTTCCGGAAAAGTCTTTATTAGTGCCGCTAAAAAGTACAGGGGGACGAAATAATCAAGGTAAAATGACCATGCGCTATATTGGCGGGGGACACAAACGCCAGTATCGCATCATTGACTTCAAGCGAGATAAGTTTAATATACCTTGTGTAGTAAAAACCATAGAATATGACCCTAATCGTACGGCTCGGATTGCATTAGTGGCATATAAAGATGGAGAAAAGCGTTATATCGTAGCTCCCAAAGGGTTAAAAGTAGGCATGGAGCTGATCAGCGGGGAGAACGTAGCTCCAGAAATAGGGAATGCCATGAAAATGAAAAATATACCTTTGGGTACATTTATTCACTGTATAGAACTACAACCTGGTAGAGGGGCACAAATGGCTCGCAGTGCTGGTACTTATGCGCAACTTTTAGCTAAAGAAGGTAAATATGTTGTATTATCTCTTCCTTCAGGTGAGACACGAAGGGTATTAGCAGAGGGAATGGCAACCATAGGAACAGTATCTAACGAAGATCACATGAATATATCTTTAGGTAAGGCTGGAGTAAGCAGACATAAAGGCAGACGCCCTCGTAACCGTGGTGTATCTATGAACCCTGTAGATCACCCCATGGGTGGAGGTGAAGGGCGTGCTAGTGGCGGCATACCCCGTAGCCGTAAAGGTATCCCCGCCAAAGGATACAAAACGCGTAATAAGAAAAAGCATTCTAATAAATATATCATCAAGGACAGGAGGAAGTAAAATATATGGCACGTTCAGTTAAAAAAGGACCCTTTGTAGATCTTTCATTGATGAAAAAAATCAATGAAATGAACAATGGTAAAACAAAAAAAGCCATTAAAACATGGTCAAGACGCTCCATGATAACCCCTGACTTCGTGGGTCATACCTTCAATGTACATAATGGTATTAAATTTATTCCTGTGTATGTTACTGACCAAATGATTGGACATAAACTAGGTGAATTCGCTCCTACTCGCAACTTCAAAGGTCATGCAGGTTCAAAAGATAAGGGTAAAAAATAATGGAAACAGCAAAAAAATTAACTCGTAAAGAAAAAATAGCCGCAGATATACCAAAACCTTATATAGGTAATAGAAAATGGAATGTCGCGGAAAGGCGAAAACAGGCTAAAAAAGAAGCAACAGAAGTAACTGTAAAATTGAACCACTATCCTACCTCCCCTCGTAAAATGCGCTATGTTGCAGACTTAATTCGAGGTAAAAGTGTAGACACAGCACTTTCTATCCTACAATTTAATCGAAGAGCGGGTGCATATCCACTGTGGAAGTTAGTATTAGCTGGAGTTAACGCCTGGCGCGAACACAACCCTGACGCCGAGTTTGATGAAGGGGATTTAGTTATCAAAGCTATTCAGGTTAATGAAGGCAAATCTTTAAAGCGCCTGATGACCGCACCACAAGGTAGAGCATACCGCATCAGAAAACGCTCTAACCATGTCGTTCTCACGATTGATAGCGCATTACCTTTAAATGCAATGCGCACTATCGAAACTATAGCCGATGACGTAGAAAATGCTACATCAGAAAACACGACTAATAACGAAAACAACTAAAATATGGGACAAAAAATAAATCCTATTGGACTTAGGGTAGGCATTATAAGAGGATGGGAGTCAAATTGGTACGGGGGTAAAAACTATGCCGACAAACTTGCCGAAGATGAAAAAATCCGCAAGTACCTACATGCACGTATCCCAAGAGGAGGCATATCAAGGATTGTTATTGAACGAGCTGCAAAAAGAATTACTATTACTATCCACACCTCTAAACCTGGTATTATCATTGGTAAAGGAGGTAAAGAAGTAGATATTATTCGTGAAGAGATTAAAAAACTCACAGGAAAAGAGGTTAACATCAACATTGCCGAAGTAAGACGCCCTGACATAGACGCCCGCTTAGTAGCAGAATTGATTGCACAACAGCTCGAAGCTCGTATCTCTTTTCGTAGGGCTATGAAAAGCGCTATCTCTGCAGCTATGCGTGCAGGCGCAGAGGGAATTAAAGTCAAATGCTCCGGACGCCTAGGCGGCGCAGAAATGGCCCGTGTAGAACAGTATAAAGAAGGAAAAATCCCTTTACACACTCTCCGTGCTGACATTGACTACGCACTTGCAGAAGCACACACTATTTACGGTATCATTGGGGTAAAAGTCTGGATATATAAAGGTGAAGTTTATGGAAAGGTAGACCTATCTCCTAATACCTCGTCAGCCCAAGCCTTAGGTACAATAGGTGATAGAAGTAATGACAGCAGGCATAGTAACAAAAAAAGTGGAAGTAGCCGAGGCAGCAAACGTAGAAGGAAGTAGTTCTCTTTAACCTATAAAATTTAGACTAAACCATGAACTTCATTCTCAAAAACATACCTAAGCGTACCCAAAAACCAAGACAAAACGGTATAACCCTTGCGTTAGACAAGGGTTTTAGTATCTTAGAAGTAGAGCAGTGGCTATCTGTAGCCGCAGAATACATTGATGTTGTTAAATTAGGATGGGGAACTGCTTATGTTACCCCCAAACTTACCGATAAAATATCTTTATACCAATCCGCAGGTATACCCGTCTACTTCGGTGGAACTCTTTTCGAAGCCTTTGTAGTACGCCATCAGTTCGAAGATTATATCAGAATCCTTCATCAATATAAACTACAATTTGCAGAAGTCTCTGACGGAAGCATTAACATACCTCACGAGCAAAAATTGAAATATATTCAACGGCTATCCCAAGAGTTTACTGTTTTATCTGAGGTAGGAAGCAAAGATGTAAACAAGGTAATTGCACCCTACCGATGGATAGAAATGATGAAGGCAGAACTAGAAGCAGGTTCATGGAAAGTAATTACTGAAGCTCGTGAAGCAGGTAATGCAGGCATATTTCGCACCACAGGCGAAGTCCGAGAAGGTTTGATAGAAGAAATTCTCAATTCCATCTCCGCTGAGAAAATCATTTTCGAAGCCCCTAAAAAAGAACAGCAAGTGTGGTTCATTAAATTGTTAGGCAGCAACGTCAACCTAGGAAACATTGCCCCTAATGATGTTATACCCTTGGAAACTATACGCCTTGGGCTTCGCGGAGACACCTTTTTTGAATTTCTCGATACCTCTACACAGTCTGATTTATCTCATTAAACTTATGTATATTGACGAAAATCTTATCCAAAAGTTAGCCTCACTGGCCAAACTAGAATTTGAAGGACAAGATCTGACCCAAATTCAACAAGACCTGACTCAGATCTTATCATTTGTAGATAAACTTAACCAAATAGACACCACTAATGTAGAACCCCTCATTCACATTGTTGATGAGGTCAATCACCTTCGTGAAGACATCGTCAAACAGGAGATAACTCATCAAGAGGCGCTGCTTAACGCGCCAAAAAAAGATAGCGATTATATTCGCGTACCCAAAGTTTTATCTTAAATTGAAGTACCTCTCTTCACGACTGACTGCTAATTAAGAATTTACAATATACATCAAGTCTAAAAAATAATTTTACTCTTTTGGGCGTGTCCCTCGCTATTGCTCGGGTCGGTGCATTCCGCACTACGCTTCGCTGCGGTGCTACACTTCGTTTCGCACAGGGCTAACGCCCTTGCTCCATGCCCCTCACGCATTTAACCCTGTATTTTGAGGTCTTTATCTTATTTTATGTATAGCTTTGTTTTATCTTGTTTTTGCGTTATTTTGAGTTACTTACAAGGTTAAACAGAGTATAGATGGTTTAAGATACTTGCAGAGTGTTCTGCGTGAGGCATGCGGAGGGCAAGCCGTTAGGCTTGGTGCGAAGCCCCTCGCCCACTCTTTTACTCTTGCCCAAGGGGTGGGCGGGTGGGGCGCAGCACCGTTAGCCCGTAGCACGCCGACCTTGCACACATGAGCGCAGCGAACCGTGTGCAAGGACACGCCCAAAAAAGTATCAAAGTATCAAAATTTATCTAATTACGTGCTTGGTACCCCGTTTTTTCTAAAAATAACGTTTACTTGTCCTCAAAAATCGTTTGAATTTGTACATCATCCACAAAGGCAGTTCCCCCTTCATAAGCATCAAAATAAAATTTTACTTCATCATTTGGGCTTTGAGTGTGAGGAATAAGAAATTCCATAGATATTTTTTGCCATTGCTCATATAAACTATAATCAATGTTTGCACTTTGCCAAAAATATTGCTTTCCTGATGCATCAAAAAAGGACACTGCAAAATTACCTTTGGTGTGAGGCTCTAAATATAACCATGCTGACACTTTAATCTTACCTTTTTTACCATGTAAAGCACCTATCCTACCTTGGATCCCATCACTGTACTTTAATGTTCTATGATTAGCAAAAGCAGAAAAATTCCCACTCCTTACACGTTTAGCAGTGATATTCTTGAATTCATTTCCATTCTCAAAAGAAGTAGATATAATTGCTTGGTCAGAATTTACCCATAATGTATTCGGTGCCCTGTAAATGCTCATTCCTACGCCGTTTACCACAATTTTTTTCTCTGTCTTAAAGTTATTTTTTAACCAAGCAGATACTTTATAGTGAGGGTCTATAATTTCACTATGCAGCTGCACGTATACAATTTTGTGCCACTGAGGCATACTGTACACCTTCTCAATTTCTGATGGAGAAGCAATGAATATACCTTTCATTTTACGAGGATCTTTGATAATATCTACTGTGTCTTTAATATACCTCAAATACTGATTGAAATAATACGCATAGGTATATTTCATATAATCTGCATTGATAATCAGTAACGTTCCAGGTTCACGAGCCTCCTCTGCAATATACGGCATAAGCTGCCTAACCTGCGCATCTACAATTGGATTTAAATCGAGATTTTTAGTAAATAATAGAATAAAAAATACACTAATAATAACCTTAATCAATACACTACGCAACAAAGAAGTGAGATAAGCTAACAAAACTATTAACCCAGGAATGAGATAAAGTAAATACCTATCTACCCAAAAAGGTTGAAAAAAAATACAAATCAAGGTTAAGCCCAAAACAGGTAATACTGCTATCCATAGCGGAATAAGTAATTTTTGCCAGTCTATATTCTTTTTTGGTATATGTAATGCTAATAACGTAGCTAATCCTGTAATAAACCATACTGCTGTTCTCTGATTACCTATAAATGCAATGTAAAGCCTTTTTATTTCTTTCCAAGTAGCTTTACCCATCCAGGTATCCGCTTTGGCGTTAGCTATGGCGTAGGGTATCCAAGGTAAAAAGAATGTTACCATTAAAATTTGTGTAAGTATATAATATCCAAAGGCACGGCGGTTTCTTTTAATCTCCCAAATAGCCATTAAAAACTGCGCCATTAACCCAAAAATGACTAGATAGTGTGTGTAAATTAGCATTGTATCTATGAGTGTAAGACCAGCAAATAGTATCCATCGCCATTTTTTGTGTTCAAAATAGATAAAAAATAAGTGGGTTATGTATAAAGAAGTTACAAACAGAAAAGTTATCATTGTATAAGCGCTGATGTTATGGGCATATACTACTTGTATAGGGTTAAAAGAGAACCACAGCGCAGCGATTGCTCCTGTGCCGTAGTTGAAGTAGGATTTACCAAATAAAAAAATTACAACTGTGGTTAATACACTAAAAATCAAAGATAAATACCGAGAATGTACTTCGTCTGTATAGTTTTTATTTAGTTTTATCCATGTGTGTAATACCCATAAATACACAGGAGGATTAAGCTCTTTTTTTGACATTTTAAGTATTTCTGTGTAAGTGCGTTGTCCCCACTGTATTCTATACACTTCATCTGTGTGGAGAGAGTTTTCATATAGATTGTACGATTTTATCACTAAATTGATTACCACTAAAAAAAGAATAAATGCAACGTTATTTTGCTTGATAGCAGTAATAAGCGAAGTTAATTTCTCTTCAATTAGATTGAATGGTTTTTGCCAAAACATAGCTTCACAAAAATAAAAGAATAAAATTAAAAGAAAATTACTGATACCGCAATGGGCAAGAATTTGTATTTATTTGGCAAGAGGTTTTTTTGGGCGTGTCCCTTCGCTGCGCTTCGGGTCGGGCTACTGCGCACTACGCTAACGCTCGGTGCTACGCTGCGCTTCGCACTGCCTAACGGCATGCTTCGTATCCCTCACGCAGCAGCGTTTTGATGTTTTACCTTGTTTCTAAATATATCTTTGCTTTACCTTGTTTAATACTGATTAT